>NZ_JAGPUP010000470.1:0-20782 GCF_018069605.1 Microvirga sp. HBU67558
AGGAGCGCCGGTCCGCCGCACGCGCGCCGGCCGATCACGGCTGGTCCACCAACCCCTGAGCCGACACGGCCGACCACCCGGTCGGCGTGATGCCCCATGCCGCCATTCGAAGAGCGACGGGCGAAAGACGATGCAAAATTAACATGGGTCAAAGACAGGCGCTCACCGGCCTGTAGGGTGGGCGGTCATCAGCATTGACCTGCTGCTGCGAGCGAAGCCATAAGATGCTCCTGTCCGATGAACAGGGAACACGATGTTGCCTGCACCTTTCCCATCCGATCACAATCCGCTCATTCGCAAGCTGGAGAGCATCTTTCCGTTGACGGAGGACGAGCGGCAGGCCCTTCTTGAGCTGCCGCTCCAGGTGACGGTCATCAAGGAAGACCAGGACGTGGTACGCGAGGGCGACCGCCCGGCCCGATCCTTCGCGATCCTCAGCGGCATGACCTGCACCAACAAGGTGACGGGAGACGGCAAGCGCCAGATCGTCGCCTTTGGCATCCCCGGTGACATGCCCGACGTCCAGAGCCTGCACCTGAAGGTTCTGGACATCACCGTGACGACCCTGACGCAGTGCAGCCTCGGCTTTATCACCCATGAGGATCTATGGGATCTCTGCCTGCGCTTTCCCAGGATCGCGGCAGCCTTCTGGCGCGAAACCCTCGTGGAGGGGGCGTCCTTCCGCGAATGGATCCTCAATGTCGGGCGCCGTGAAGCTTACCCCCGGATGGCCCATATCCTGTGCGAGCTGCTGGTACGCCTGAAGGCGGTCGGACTGGCCGAGGATCATGCCTGCGACCTGCCGATCACCCAGATCGAATTCGCCGATGCGCTCGGCATCACGGCCGTCCATGCCAACCGGGTCTTCCAGCAGATGAGGGCGGACGGCTTGATCGAGACCCGGGGCACCCGGTTGATCGTTCTCAATTGGGAAAGACTGAAGGAAGTTGGCGATTTCGACGAGACTTACCTTCATCTGATCAAGCAAGGCGGAGCTGCGGCATGACCCTCACGCTTCAGCCGGTGCGCGTCGCGACGGGAGCTGAAGAGGAGGGCATGCTGGTCTTCGACCGTGACCAGAGGCTCCTGGCCGTCCTGGTCCATCTTTCGCCGGAGAACCCGATCGCCCCCGGGCATTGGTTTCTGGAGGCCGGCTTCGATCGGCTGGATGGTCCCAATCATCCCACCTTCGCCGATCTGGATGCCGCCCGACGATGGATCCTTGAGCATGGCGGGCACACGAATGAATGACGAGAGATCGATGCCGCGGTTCTATTTTCATCTGACAGGGGGTCCGGAGGGCGTCAGCCCGGATGAGAGCGGCGTGGTCCTGCCCGACTCGGAGGCCGCCTATCTGGAGGCCTTTCATGCCGCCAGGGACATGGCGCAGGAATGGCTTCGTGAGGGCCGCAATCCGAGACGCTACGCCTTCGAGGTCAGGAACGACGCCGGAGAGCTGGTCCTGGAACTGCCATTTTCAGAGGTTCTCGACCATCAGGCCGGGCGACGGCCGGCGAAGCTGTCCAGATCCGTCAGGACGGCAAAAGAGCAGGGTGAGCGGATGATGCGACTGACCGCCGACGTGACCCGGCAGATCAAAATGGCTCAAGAGAACCTTCGCCAGTCACAGGAACTGTTGCAGCGCTTCGGCAAGAGCACGAACGGGTAATCTCTGTCCGTGTGATCCGCCACGCTGTCATCTCGCGCCTCTCTGTTACAGAGTGCGTCTCTGGCGCCGTCATCGTGCGGACGTGAGCGGCCGTTGTCGGACGCGCAACGCTCCGGCTTCTGTGGTCCCCGACGAGCACCCTCATCAGAGTTTTCGTGACAGTTCCGCGCGACCGCGAGTCCGGCCGCTTCCGCGTGCCTGGAGAACATGCTTGACGGAGCAAGCCAAGTTGACCCAAATATAATCTACTATAAAACCAGATATATCCCAATTATGGAATAGGCATGGGCGACCTGCTTGTCGGTCTATATGCTTCAGGCTTCAGAGCCTTGGAGCAGCGAACTGAACGAACGGACATGACGATCCGGCCGGTTCTCGCTCCTGAGCGACACGTGGTCCTGTCCTGGATTCAGCGCCATTTCAGCGAGAACTGGGCGAGCGAAGCCGCGGTCGCCATCGGGCGGCAGCCTTCCTCCTGCCTGATCGCCTTGAGCAACGGCGAGCTCGTCGGCTTCGCGTGCTACGACGCGATCGCGCGCGGCTTCTTCGGGCCCACGGGCGTTGCGGAAGCGTCGAGGGGGCAGGGGATCGGCGCAGCCCTGCTGCACCGGACGCTCCAGGCCATGAAGGACATGGGTTACGCCTATGCCATCATCGGCGATCCCGGCCCGGCCCGGTTCTATATCGAGACCGTCGGCGCCATCGAGATCCCGGTCTCCGGCAAGGGGATCTACAGCGACATGCTGCGAACGCCGAAGCCGGCCGCTCTCGTCTAGTCGCCGTCCCCAAAACGACCCTTCACTCCCACACCATAGAGTCCGATGTCCCAAAACGTTCCACTTGCCCTCTTCGTCGGCATTCCGAATCCGGTTCTCGACGCCAACGAGGTCGCGCTGTTTCGCGAAACGAATCCGTACGGTCTCTTTGTGGGACGGCGCAACCTGAAGACGCCCGATCAGGTCAAGGCCCTGGTGGCCCAGTTCCGCGAGGCGGTCGGACGGGACGATGCGCCGGTCTTCACGGATCAGGAGGGCGGCCGCGTGCAGCATCTCGACGCCGGCCCGTGGCCGACGTTCCGTTCCTTCCGCGACTTCTCGCGCCTCGCCGACCACGACGTGGACCTCGCCAAGCACGCCCTGCGCCTCTCGTCGCATGCCATGGGAGCCATGATGACGGAGATCGGCTTGGCGAGCGGATGCACGCCGGTCCTCGACCTCGTCTTCGACACGACGAGCGCGGTGATCGGCGCGCGCTCCTTCGGTCCGGATCCCGAGCGGGTGGCTGCGCTCGGGCGCGTCGTGGTCGACAGCCTCCTCGAGGTCGGCAACCTGCCCATCATGAAGCACATTCCCGGCCACGGACGGGCCACGACCGACAGCCACAAGGAGCGGCCGGTGGTGCGCGAGAGCCGGGACGTCCTTGCCGCGACGGACTTCAAGCCGTTCGTGGGCCTGATCGACACGCCCTGGGCCATGGTGTCCCATGTGGTCTATTCAGCCTATGACGAAGAGCAACCCGCATCGATCTCGCCCGTCATCTGCAATGACGTGATCCGAGGCGAACTCGGCTATCAGGGCGTGCTCATCTCCGATTGCCTGTTCATGGAATCCCTGCGCGGGCCTTTGCCGGAGCGCGTGCGCCAGACGCTCGACGCCGGATGCGACATTGCCCTGCACAGCCACGGCACGACCGCAGAAAGCCTGGCGGCCGCGAGAGCCGCCCGGCCGCTTTCACAACAATCGCTTGAGCGGATAGAGGCCGGAAAACGACGGCTCGGTTCGCTGAAGATAGACGTTCGCGAGCTTCATGCGGAGGTAGAAGGTATATTCGCCCGCCTTCCGCAATAGAGCTTTTCGCGTGTAAACGGTTCAATAAAAAGAGGGAACTTCAATGAAACGATCTTCAGCACTCCTGGCCATGACCATGCTGGGTGCCATGACCCTGCCCGCGGCTGCGCAGTCCGTGCTTACGGTCAATATCGAGCCCGCGACGACCTGGGTGCGCAACTTCAACCCGTTCAACCAGACGTCGGCGCGGCAGAGCACGCTCGACTTCATCTACGAGCCGCTGATCGTCTTCAACCGGCTCGACGACAATAAGCCCAACTACCGCCTGGCGGAGAGCTACAAGCTCGCCGAGGATCTGAAGAGCATCGAGTTCAAGCTGCGCGATGGCCTGAAATGGTCGGACGGGCAACCGCTGACGGCGGCCGACGTGGTCTTCACCTACAATTACATCAAGCAATATCCGGCGCTCGACTTCGTGTCGATCTGGCAGTTCATCAGCGGTGTCGAGCAGGTCGACAAGCAGACCGTGCGCTTCACCCTTCGCCAGCCGAGCGCGCTGGCGGTCGACCGGCTCATCGCGCTGCCGATTGTGCCGGAGCATGTGTGGAAGGGCATCACCGAGCCGGTCACCTTCGCCAACGAGAATCCGGTCGGCAGCGGTCCGATGACCGAGGTGACGCGGTTCACGCCGCAGACCTACGATCAATGCCGCAATCCGCATTATTGGGATGCCGCACACCTGTCCGTCGATTGCATGCGCTTCCCGCAGCTTGCGGACAACAACCAGATCCTGGCGGCCTCCGCCGGCGGACAGCTCGACTGGGGCGTGGCCTTCCTGCCGGACGTGGAGAAGACGTTCGTGGCCAAGGACCCGCAGCATCACAAATATTGGTACGTGGCCGGTAGCATGGTGGAGTTCCTGTTCAACCAGGAGACGTCCAACGAGAACAACCGCAAGGCGTTCAAGGACCTCAACTTCCGTCGCGCGGTCAGCATGACGCTGGACCGCAAGGCCATGGTCGACGTGGCGGGCTACGGCTACCCGACGCTGAACGAGGATCCGACCGCCTTCGGGGACGTCTACAAGATGTGGCTCGATCCCAAGGTGAAGGCCGAGTTCGGCAAGTACACGACCTATGATCTGGACGGCGCCAAGGCGCTTCTCGACAAGGCAGGTTACGTCGACAAGAACAAGGACGGCTTCCGCGACAATCCGGACGGGACGCCCATCGCTTTCAACATCATCGTGCCGAATTCCTGGAGCGACTGGATCGACACGGTGCAGATCGCCATCGAGGGGATGCGCGAGGCCGGCATCAACGCCAGCATGGGAACGCCAGAGGAAGCGGTCTGGTCGCAGAACCTGATCAGCGGTTCCTTCGACGCCGCCATCAACAGCATTTCGGTGGCGGCCTCGCCCTATTATCTCTATCAGCGCGCCTTCACCAAGTCGGATGCCGGAAAGACCCGCTTCACGGCGCAGCGTTGGTTCAACGACGATCTCGAAGGTCTGCTGGCGAAGTTCGCCCAGACGCCCGATCAGGCTCAGCAGAAGACCATCATGAACAGCGCCCAGCGGATCGTCGCGGAGAACCTCCCGATCTTCCCGGTCTACAACAGCGCGACCTGGTACCAGTACAACACCAAGCGCTTCACGGGCTGGGCCAGCGGCGAGAACCCGTTCGTCAATCCGACGATCTCACGCCAGAACCCCGCACGGCTGCTTCATCTCCTGGCGCTCAAGCCGGTCAAGTAATCCGGCACAATGGGGAAGTGGTCCGTCCGCTTCCCCGTCCTGAGGTTTCGATGGCATTTCTTTTCAGGCGCATGGGATTCTATCTCGCGGCCATTCTCGCCGCGGCGACCGTCAACTTCTTCCTGCCCCGGCTCATGCCCGGCAACCCGATCGAGATCATGTTCTCGAGCGCGGGCAGCGATCTCTCGGCCGAGAACCTCAAGGCCCTGAAGCTCACCTTCGGCTTCGTCGAGGGGCCGCTCTGGCAGCAATACCTGACCTACCTGCACAGCGTCTTCACCGGCGATCTCGGCCGGTCGATCAAGTATTTTCCGCTGCCCGTGACGGAGCTTCTCGGCCGTGCCCTCGTCTGGACCGTGGGTCTCATGGGAACCGCGACGCTCATCAGCTTCACCCTGGGCACGGTGCTCGGCATCATGGCGGCCTGGAGGCGCGGGAGCACCTTCGACGTGGTCTTCTCCGTCGGCGCCATCATGGCGACGTCCATGCCCGCCATGGTGCTCGCCCTGGTGGCCCTGTTCTTCTTCGGATTCGAGCTCAACTGGTTCCCGACCGGCTACGCGGCCGACCCGGCGCTCGATCCGAGTTTCACCTGGGCCTACGTCTCGAGTGTCATCCGACATGGCATCCTGCCGGTCCTGACGCTGTCGATCGTGCTGACCGGCGGGTTTCTGGTGACCATGCGCAACAATATGATCAATCTGCTGGGTGAGGACTACATCGTCATGGCCCGGGCCAAGGGCCTGTCGGACCGGCACGTGATGTTCTGGTACGCCGCGCGCAACGCGCTTCTGCCGACGGTGAGCAGCCTCGCCATCGCGATCGGAACCGTGCTCGGCGGCTCCCTCGTGACGGAGGTCGTGTTCAACTATCCGGGGCTCGGCAACACCTTGTATCAGGCGATCCTGGCACGGGACTATCCCGTGATCCAGGGCCAGCTGCTGATCATGACGCTCGCCATGCTTACGGCCAACTTCATCGTGGATGTCAGCTACGTGCTGCTCGATCCGCGGCTGCGGAGGGCCTGACATGGGAGCGGTTCTGAGAAGCTTTTCGCACAACAGGAAGGCCCTGACCGGCCTCTTGATCGTTACCATCATCGTGGCGCTCGCAATCGCCGCGCCCTGGCTGACCGAGTACGATCCGACCCGGCGCGTCGGGCGGCCGCACCAGCCGCCGAGCTGGGACCATTGGCTCGGCACGACGCGCATCGGCCAGGATGTGTTCGCGCGCCTTCTCTACGGCGCCCGCACGTCGCTCGCCGTCGGCTTCGGGGCGGGCCTCCTGATCACGGCGGTGGGAACGATCCTCGGCATCGTGGCGGGATACCGGGGAGGGCGCACCGACGAGGTGATCAGCTTCTTCACCAACATGGTGCTCGTGGTGCCGAACCTGCCGCTGCTCCTGGTGCTCGCGGCCTTCATCGGACAGGCGAGCCCCTGGGTGATCGCGCTCATTCTCGGCGCTACGTCGTGGGCGTGGGGCGCGCGCGTCACGCGCGCCGAGACCCTGTCGGTGAAGCAGAAGGACTTCGTGAAATCGGCCGAGATGCTGGGCGAGCCGTCCTGGCGCATCATGCTGTTCGAGATTTTCCCGAACGTGATCTCCATCGTGGGGATCAACTTCGTGGGCAGCGTGATCTTCGCGGTCATCACGGAAGCCACGCTCGAGTTCCTCGGGCTCGGCGATCCCAAGACGGTCTCCTGGGGCATGATGCTGTTCAACGCGCAGAACGCCTCCGCCCTGCAGGTGGGCGCCTGGTGGGACATCCTGAGCCCGTGCTTCGCCCTGATCGCCCTGGGGGCGGGGCTGTCGCTCCTGAACTTCGCCGTCGACGAGATCGCCAACCCGCGCCTGCGCACGGGCAACACCCTGTCGCGCTGGTCGCTGCTCATGCGGCGCGGGGAGGGCCGTCTATGACCGCCAATCCCCTGCTTTCGGTGCAGAACCTCACCATCGACTACGTCGGCGCGCAGAGCGATTTCCGGGCGGTCGACGATGTCAGCTTCGACATCGCTCCCGGAGAGGTCTTCGGCCTCGCGGGTGAATCCGGCTGCGGCAAAAGCACGATCGCCTATGCGGTCAACCGCCTGCACAAGCCGCCCGCGCTCATCCGTCAGGGCAGGATCCTCTTCGAGGGGCAGGACGTGCTCGACCTCGACGACCGGGCCCTGAGGGAGTTCCGCTGGCACAAGGTCGCCATGGTATTCCAGAGCGCCATGAACTCCCTCAATCCCGTCCTGAGGGTGGAGGCGCAGTTTCACGACCTGCTCAAGCGGCATCGCGGCTACACGAAGGCGCAGTCGCGGGAGCGCGCGGCCGAGATGCTGCGGCTCGTCGACATTCCGCGCGAGCGCATGCGCGACTACCCGCATCAGTTCTCGGGCGGCATGCGCCAGCGCATCGTCATCGCCATCTGCATGGCGCTCGATCCGAGCCTCGTCGTGATGGACGAGCCGACGACCGCCCTCGACGTGGTCGTCCAGCGCGAGATCCTGCAGAGGATCGACGAGCTGCGGCGCAGCCGCGGATTCTCGGTGCTCTTCATCACCCACGATCTGGGCCTGATGGTGCAGTTCTGCGACCGGATCGGCATCATGCTGCGCGGGAAGCTGGTCGAGCAGGGTCCGGCCGAGCAGATCTATCACCGGCCGCAGCACGACTACACACAGCAGCTCTGGGCCTCGTTCCCGTCGCTGCATGGCGATCCGATCAAGCGGGAAAGGGCATCGGGATGATGGACCAAGAGCCGATCATCGCACTGGAGCGGGTCAGCAAGAGCTTCGGCCACGGCGAGAAGACCGTGCGGGCCGCGCACGACATCTCGTTCGCGCTCCATCCCGGCAGAACCGTCGCGCTGGTGGGCGAGTCCGGCAGCGGCAAGACCACCTGTGCCCGTCTCGTCATGCGCGAATATGAGCCGGATGGCGGAAGGATCCTGTTCCACGGCCGTGACCTGAACGATTCCGGGGCGGTCGGCCTCAAGGAATACCGGCGCGCCGTCCAGATGATCTTTCAGGACCCCTTCGCGTCGCTCAATCCGGCCCACACGGTGGACTTCATCCTCCGTCGTCCGCTTGCTCTGGGCCAGCCGCACCTCAAGGGCAGGGCGGCGGATGACGCCATCGCCGATCTTCTGCGCCGCGTGGAGCTCGATCCCGGCACCGTCACTCGCAAGCACCCGCATGAGCTCTCCGGCGGGCAGCGCCAGCGCATCAACATCGCCCGGACGCTTGCGATGGGCGCCCGGGTGATCGTCGCCGACGAGCCGACCTCGATGCTGGACGTGTCCGTGCGCCTGGGCGTTCTCAACCTTCTCAACGAGATGAAGCGGGAGCTCGGCGTCGCGCTGCTCTACATCACGCACGACCTGGCGACGGCACGATATGTCGCCGAAGACATCCTTGTGATGTATGCGGGCCAGATCGTCGAATGGGGCGATGTCCACCGGGTGCTGACCCATCCGCAGCATCCCTATACGCGCCTTCTCCTGTCGGCGGTGCCCGATCCGGAGGTGCGTTTCGACGATCCGGACGCGCGGCTCGATCCGCGCGCCGTGGAGGCCATCCGCCGAGAGGCGCGGAATCTGCAGGATCGCGTGGTCGAAGTCGGGCCGAACCACTTCACCCGGCAGGCGGCCTGAGACCGGACCGGAGCGACCCTCAAGTCTGAAGGCTTAGGAGCGGCGAGCCCGGATGCGGGCTCGCCGGCCAAGTGTCAGCCGTATGATCAGTCGGGCCAGCGCATGATCGCCTGCGTGGACCGGTTCCGACGTCCGTCGAGAGACGTCGCGATGATCTCGTTCGACTGACGGGCCTTCTCCAGCTCCTCGACGAGACGCTCGGCGACGACGGTTTCCTGGCCCGGGTGAAGGTTGCACGGATCGAGATAGAAGTAGCCGTGCTCGACCTCATGGTCGCGCACGATGATCGGCGTGCGGCCCGACGCGAGGGCATCGGCGAGATCCCATGCGGTGATGTGGGCCCCCTTGGGCTCGATGGCGACCTTTAGGCGGTCGAGCGGGTTGTTGGTCGGGTCGGCCTCGCGGATCGGCGTCACGCCCGGGCGCCCGGCGAGGGTCTGCTCCCAGAGCTCCAGATACCGCGTCTCGCGCTCGCGGATGCCCGCATGGTCGCGCTTCTCCCAGGCCTCCAGGGCCGCGATGGTGCCGAGGATGCCTTCCTTGCCGACCTTCATGCCGCGGCCAATGCCCATGTTCTGCATGTAGGTCGCGCGTACGAGCTCGGTACGGCCGGCGACGATTCCGCCGGTCAGACCGCCGAGGAACTTGTGCGAAGAGTAGAGCGCGATGTCGGCTCCGGTGGCCAGGAACCCCTTCAGGTCGTATTCGGATGCCGCGTCGACGATCACCGGAACGCCCCGAGCATGGCACACCTCGACGAACTCCTTCAGCGGGATCAGACCGTACTGCACCGTATGGTGCGAGATCACGTAGACCGCCGCGGCCGTCCGCTCGTTGATGGCCCCGTCGAGCTGGTAGCCGTAGGCCGAGGTCGCCTGTCCCACCGGGACGACCTTCGCGCCAGCCAGGCGGATGCCCTGCTCGACGGGCGCCCCGTAGCTGACCATGTGACCGGTCATCAGCAGCACTTCGTTCTTGAGCCCCTGCGTGTCCGGGAGCCGCTCGACGGCCGCCAGGTCGCAGCCGGTCATGGCGCCCGCGACGGCGAGCGTGATCGCCGCCGAACAGGATGCGGTCACGAAGCCGGCCTCCGTGCCGCACAGGCGCGCGATCACGCGGCTCGCCTTCTTCTGGAGGTCTCCGATCTCGACGAATTGCGGCAGGATCGCCGACACGGCCGCGACCGCTTCGGGCACGACGATGGACGCTCCGAGGGATGTCATGGTGCCCGACACGTTGATGATGGGGCGGAGGCCGAAATCGGCGCGGATGTCTTTCTGGGTCATGGGGCTCATTGTCTCGATATTTTATGTTGTGAAACTGGGGTATATTCCATTATTGAGGAATTATGTTGAAGAACATGGCCGGTCGTGAAGGTGGGCCGCAATTTCCGAAGATCCGGGAGAAGATCCAGTGGACACCAAGTTTCCTGAAGCGGCGAACGCCGCCGCGCCCGAGAAGCGCAGCCGCGGCGCCCGCGTCAGCGGCATCGATCGTGCCCTGCAGATCCTCGACTTCCTGCAGGCCGAGATGAAGCCCGCCGGCGCCTATGCGGTCGCCAAGGCGGTCGGAGCCCCGCTCTCGACGGTCTACGTGATCATCGAGGACCTGGTCGAGAAGCGGCTCCTGCAGCGGCGCAGCGACGGCACGGTCTGGCTCGGACCGCGCCTCTATCACTACGGCCTGGCTTACGCGGAATCCCTCGATTTTCTGAACGTCGCCACGCACGAGATGCAGGACCTGTGCCGGGAGGTGGAGGAAACCATCCAGATCTGCGGCCGGGACGGAGACCACATGGTCGTCATGGCCATGGCGGACGGTCCCGGGCACTTCCGGGTCACGTCCAAGGTCGGCTCGCGCGTGCCCCTGAACTGGACGGCGTCCGGACGCCTTCTCCTCGGTCACCTGCCGGACGGGGAGCGGCTGGAGGTCTTCCGCCATGCCTCCAAGGTGTCGCCCACCGGGCGCGCCAACACGAACCCGGAGGCCTTGTCCGACGCGTCGGCGGCGGCCCTGCGGGAGCGCTTGTCGATCCAGATCAACGAATCCGACTTCTCGGTCGCCTGCATCGCGTCGCCGATCTGCCAGCCGTCGGGAGAATGCATCGCGACGATCTCCATCGTGCTGCCCGAGCACCGGGTCGTGCAGGACCGCGACCGCTACACCAACGCCGTGCGCAAGGCGGCCGAGAAGATCGAGGCGACGCTGGGCTGGCGCTGACCGCGGCATGACGGATCGCCTCATCCCTCGATCGCGACGATGGCTTCGATCTCGACCGTGATGTTGTTGGGCAGCGACCCGAAGCCCACGGCGGAGCGGGCGTGACGCCCGGCCTCTCCGAACACGGCCATCATCAGGTCGGAGCATCCATTGATCACCTTAGGGTGCTCGCCGAAATCGGGCGCCGCGTTCACCATGCCGAGGAGCTTCACTACGCGCTTGACCCGCGACAGGTCGCCCAGAGCGTCCTGCATGACGGCGAGCAGATTGATGCCCGTGAGCTTGGCGTGCTCATAGGCCTCTTCCGCGCCGACGTCGAGGCCGACCTTGCCGGTATGGAGATACCCGTTCGCTTCCTGTGGACCCTGGCCCGACAGGAACAGGAGATTGCCTTCCTGGACATGCGTGACGAAATTGGCGATCGGGTTCGGAGCCTTGGGCAGCGCAATGCCAAGTTCCTTCAGGCGCTCGTAAGGGTTGGACGCAGTCAGATATTGCACTTGGTTCACAATGTCAGTCCTTGGGAAATCACTTCAGGATCGCCGTGGCGGATGCAGGCGACGTGATGGTTTGAGCCGACGTCCTCCAAAGGCGGGACGATCTCGGCGCAGGCCTCGACGGCATAGCGGCAGCGTGTGCGGAACACGCAGCCGGACGGGGGATTGAGAGGGCTCGGAATGTCGCCCTTCAGGACAATCCTCTGGCGGCTTGCCGCCGGATCAGGCAACGGAGCGGCCGAGAGCAGCGCCTGGGTGTAGGGATGGCGCGGCATCGCGTAGATCTCGCGGCTCGGGCCGCGTTCCATGACCCGCCCGAGATACATCACCACGACCTCGTCGCAGAGATATTCCACCACCGACAGGTCATGCGCGATGAAGAGCATCGTCAGGCCGAAATCCTGCTGCAGGTCCTGGATCAGGTTGAGGACCTGGGCCTGAACCGACACGTCGAGGGCCGAGACCGGCTCGTCCGCCACGATGAAGTCGGGCTCCACCGCCAGGGCGCGGGCGATGCCGATGCGCTGGCGCTGGCCGCCCGAGAACTCGTGCGGGTAGCGCCGCGCCGCATCCGGGTTGAGGCCCACCCGTTGCAGAAGTTCGGCGATCCGGTCCCGGCGCGCGCTGCCCCTGACAGGCCGGTGGATGTCGAGGGCTTCTCCGATGATCTGATCGACGCGAAGGCGCGGATTGAGGCTGGAATAGGGGTCCTGGAAGATGATCTGGAGCCTGCTGCGATAGGCCCGCATCTCCCGCTCGGGCAGCGTGCGCAGATCGACGCCGTCGAACACGATCTTCCCGTCATTGGGCTCGACGAGCCGCAGGGCGCAGCGGCCGGCGGTGGTCTTTCCCGATCCGGATTCGCCCACGAGGCCGACGATCGTCCCGCGCTTCACGTCGAAGCTGACGCCGTCGACGGCCTTGACGGTGCCGCTGCGGGTCTGGAACCGCTTGGTGAGCCCCTGGACGCTCAGGAGGGTTTCGCTGCTCATAGATCCTCGTGCCTCCAGCATCGGCTCAGATGGGACGGGCCCGCGGCCATGAGCGGCGGCGCCTCTTCGCATTGCGGGATCCGGTAGGAGCAGCGCGGAGCGAAACTGCATCCCGGAGGAAGCGCCGTCACGGGCGGCACGTTGCCCGGGATCGGGTTGAGGCGCAGCCGCTCGCCGGCGGCGCCCCGGTCGCGCGAGGCGTTCGGGATGCAGGCGAGAAGACCGCGTGTGTAGGGATGCTTCTGGTGCGCGAAGAGGCTCGCGACCGGGCTCTTCTCGACCACCCGGCCGGTATACATCACCACGACGTCATGGGCGATTTCCGCCACCACGCCGAGATTGTGCGTGATGAACAGGATGCTCATGCCGATCTCACGCTGCAGCCTGCGGAGCAGATCGAGGATCTGCGCCTGGATGGTCACGTCGAGGGCCGTGGTCGGTTCGTCGGCGATCAGGAGGTTGGGATTGCACGACAGGGCGAGGGCGATCATGACGCGCTGGCGCATGCCGCCCGACATCTGGTGCGGATATTCGTCGAGCCTGCGATCGGCTGCCGGAATCTCGACGAGCTCCAGCATCCGCCTGGCCCGTTGACGGGCCTCCGCCATCGAGAGCGGCTCGTGCAGCCGGATCATCTCGACGATCTGGTCGCCGACCGTGTAGAGCGGGTTGAGGCTCGTCATCGGCTCCTGGAAGATCATGGCGATCTCCCGGCCGCGGATCGCCCGCATCTTGCGCTCCGGAAGCGTCGCGACGTCGATCACCTGGCCCTGGCTCGTGCGGTAGAGGATGTTGCCGCCCACGATCCGCCCGGGCGACGACAGAAGGCGCATGATCGACAGGCTGGTGACGGATTTCCCCGAGCCGGATTCTCCGACGACCGCGAGGGTCTCGCCGCGCCTCACGTCGAAGCTCACGCCATCGACCGACTTGGCGACCCGGCTGCCGAGCTCGAAGTGAGTGCGCAGGTCCGAGACCCTGAGCACGATATCGTCGGGAAGCTCCGTCATCGGGCGTTGATCCATCCGCAATGCGGGCACGCCGAGCTCTCCAGGGCGGATGTGCGCGGCGGGACATAGCGGCTCGCCTTGACGGCCTCCTGCCCGAGGATCGTCCAGATGGGTTCGATCAGGCGTGGCAGATGCGCGTTGTAGCCCATGGAATCGACGATGCGGAGGTCGCTGTCGTTGACTTCGAACAATGTGAACTCGGCCCGGGTGCCGGGCGACAGCAGGTTCTCGGTCGGAAGGCCGATCACTTCCATCGGGGCCCTGGTCGAGGCGTCGATGACGGCCTCGAACGGCATGCCGACGGACAGGAGCTTCGACATGGTCGTGCCCATGTCCCAGACCGGGTTGTCGAGGGAGCGGGCGTGCAGATCCGTCGAGATCGAGAAGGGCAGGAGGCCGCGCTCGATGGCGAGTTCGGCCACCTTGAACGAGAAGGACGCGCCGCCATGGCCCACGTCGAGGCGGATGCCGTCGTTGGCGCAGCGCTGCGCCAGCTGGAACAGGTCCTCGTCCTCCATGATGTTCGCCGCCGCCTTGCCGTTGAAGCAGTGGGTCACCACGTCGCCCGGGCCGAGGACCTCGAGCACCTCGTCGAAGACCGGCGGCGGCTCGCCCACATGCACCATCAGCGGCAGCTTGAGGATCTTGGCCACCTTCTTGGCGATCTTGACCGGCGTGATGCCCCAGGCGCCCACGATGACGCCGCTCGCCCGCACCTTGATGCCGATGATGATGTCCCGGTTGGCTTCGACGCACGCGATGGTGCGGTCGATATCGATGGACCGCATGTCGATGAGCTCGCTCACGCGGTTGCAGGCGACGAGCCCGATCGACCCGATGTTGAGGAAGGCCTTGATGCGCTCCTTGGCCGGTTCGATGATGTACTCGCGGAAGCCGTGGAAATTGGCTTCGCCGGCCGACCCGGCATCCACGATGGTCGTGACGCCGCGCTCGATGCCGCAGACCTGTGGCTTGATCGAGATGTCGGTGCCGCCGTGCCAGACATGGGCGTGGAGATCGACCCAGCCGGGCGACACGTAGGCGCCCTTGGCGTCGATGCGCCGGGCGCCGTCCGGCGCCTGGAGGGAGTGGCCGATTCCGGCGATCCGTCCGTCGCCGCCGATCAGGATGTCCGTTGCCTCCTGCGGCACGCCGCGGCCGAAGCCGACCGGCTTCACGCCGGAAATCAGCAGGGGTGACGAGTCGTCTTGAAAAGTCATGTGATCAAAGATCCTTTCTCAGGCGAGGATCGAGAAGATCCCGGAAACCGTCGCCGACCATTTGAAGCGAGAGAACCGACAGGATGATCGCGATGCCTGGGAACAGGGTCATCCAGTCGGCCTGCCCGATATACTGGCGACCGGCCGCGATCATGGTGCCCCAGGTGGGGATCTCGGGGCTCACGCCGAGGCCCAGGAACGACAGACCGGCCTCGGCCAGCATGGCGTAGGCGAAGATGAAGGTGCCCTGCACGAGGATGGGCGACACGAGGTTGCGCAGCACGTGCCGGGACATGATGCGCCAGGTCGGTACCCCGAGCGCGCGGGCTGCCTCCACGTAGGGAAGCTCGCGGATGACCAGCGTGGAGGCGCGCACGATGCGGGCGAGGCGCGGCGTATAGACGATCCCCAGAGCCACGATGACGGTGACCAGCGACGGGCCCAGCGCCGCGACGAGCGCGATGGCGAGCAGAATGTCCGGGAAGGCCATCATGGCGTCGATGATGCGGGCGATCGGCGTGTCGAGGCGGCGGAAGAAGCCCGCCACGAGGCCGAGCGTCACGCCGAACACCGCCGCGAAGGCGACCACCGAAGCGCCCACGAGCAGCGACAGCCGGCCGGCATAGATCGTCCGGCTGAACACGTCGCGGCCGAACTCGTCCGTCCCGAACCAGTAGATTCCGCTCGGCGGCTTGAGCCGGTTCACCACGGAGAGACGGCTTGGCGAGTAGGGGGCGATCCACGGCGCCAGGATGGCCAGCGCGGCGACGACGACGAGGATCAGGAGACCGATCATGACGGTCTTGCGGGTCACCAGACGCGAGACGAAGCTCGCCTCGACGATGGCGGGGGATCCGACGGCGGCCATCAGTAGCGCACCCGCGGGTCGACGAGCAGGTAGAGCATGTCGATCAGGAAGTTGATGAGCACGTAGAGCGCCGCCACGATCAGGAGCGCGCCCTGGATGACCGGGTAGTCGCGCCGCAGCACGGCCGAGACCACGAGATTGCCAACGCCGGGAAGACCGAACACGGTTTCCGTCACGACGGCGCCCGACACGAGGAGCGCGGCCGTCAGGCCGATCACGGTCAGGACCGGAATGAGCGCGTTCTTGAAGGCGTGCTTCATGACGACCCGGACCTCGCCCATGCCCTTGGAGCGGGCGGTGCGCACGTAGTCGTCGTTGAGCACGTCGAGCATGCTGGCGCGCGTGAAGCGCAGGATCAGGGCCGACGACACGATGCCGAGCGATAGGGCGGGAAGCACGAGATGGGACAGCCGCGTGACGATCCCGGCGCCGGGCCCGCCGTAGCCGGAGACCGGGAACAGGCCGAGGCGCACGGCAAAGAACTGGATCAGCAGCAGGCCGAGCCAGAAACTCGGAACCGAGGCTGCCAGCATGGCGAGCGTGGTGGCGACCTGGTCGAAGAGCGAGCCCCGCCAATAGGCCGACAGGATGCCGACCGGGATCGCGATCAGCCCCGCGATAAGAATGGAGAAGAGAGTGAGGAAGAAGGTCGGCTCGGCGCGCTCCGCCAGGGCGGACAGGACCGGGCGGTTCAGGAAGATCGATTCGCCGAGATCGCCCCGGAGCAATTGCCCGAAGAAGATGCCGTACTGGACGATGAGCGGCTGGTCGAGGCCGAGGCGGGCGCGCAGGCTCGCCACGTCCTGGGCTGTCGCGTCGGGTCCGAGCATCACGGCGGCCGGATCGCCCGGCGCGATGCGCACGATGATGAACACGATCGTGACGACCACGAACATCACGGCCAGCATGCCGAGAAGGCGTTGAAGGATGTAGCGGCTCATGGGTCGATCTGCGTTGAGGAATGTGCGGGGAGCGCCTCTCCGTGCGCTCCCCGGCTTGCCGGTGCTTACTTCTTGACCGAGACGTTCCAGAAGTAGGGCCACGGTGCGGGCACCACGCCTTCGAGCTTCGGAGACTGCGCCGAGAGGGCGTTGAAGTCGCCGATCTTGATGCTCGGGGTCTCGTCGTAGATGACCTTCTGGACCTCGGCCCACAGGGCAGGGCGCTTCGCCGCGTCACTCTCCGTGTTGAAGGCGTCGACGGCCTTCTTGCGGGCGGGGCTCGACCACCAGCCCGGCGAGCTCTCCGACAACTGGCCGATGAGCGCGGGCTCCGGCAGGAACGGGCTGTGGGTGATGTAGATGTCCCACAGGGCCGGATCGCCGCGCCGCTGGGTCAGGGTCGCCCAGTCGACCACCTGCAGGTCGACCGTGAAGCCCGCCTGCTTCAGGTACTCGGCCGCCACCTGGGCCATCTTGTAATGGAACTCGTATTGGCGGCTGGTAAGGATGCGCAGCGGCGCGCCGCCGTAGCTCGCCTTCTTCAGGAGCGCCTTGGCCTTGTCCGGATCGGCGACGTTGTACCGGCCTTCGACGCCGGCATCCGTGTTCCAGACATAGCCCTTGGGATACATGGCTCCGTCGAGGGAGTAGAACTCGGGATTGCCGAAGGCGGCGGCCAGCATGTCCTCCATGCTCAGCGACAGGCGCACGGCCATGCGGGCGTCCGTGTTGGCCATCACGCCCTGCTTCGTGTTCATCACGAAGACCGGCCAGCCGAACGGCTTGAGGATGACCGGCTTCGACGTCTGAATGTTCTTGATGCGGTCGTAGGATTCGACGGGGATCGAATCCACGTAGTCGAACTGTCCCGAGATCGCGCCCTCGACGCGGGTGTTGGGATCCGGCACCGGCACGAAGCGGATCTCGTCGAGGATCGGCTTGCGCGCGCCGCCATAGCCGTTGCCGGCGCCGTCGAGCGGCTTGTAGGCTTCGTTGCGCACAAGCTGGATGTACTGGTCGGGCTTGCGCTCCTTGAGCTTGTAGGGACCGGTGCCGACCGGATCCTTCATGGGCACGTCCATCTTCTCCGACGGCATGATCACGGCCGCGGAATTGTTGAACGACAGGAGCGCCAGGAGCGGCGCATATGGCGTCTTCAGGGTGATGCGCACCGTCGACGGGTCGACGGCCTCGAGCTTGTCGACATTGCCGGCGACCTGCTTGCCGCGGGAGGCCTGCTCCATCCAGCGCTTGAGGGAGGCCACGACGTCTTCCGACGTCATGTCGGATCCGTCGTGGAATTTGATGCCGTCCCGCAGCTTGATCGTATAGACCTTGCCGCCCTCGGTGACCTCGGGAAGCGAGGCTGCGAGAAGCGGCGTGACCTTCCAGTCCTTGTCGAAGGTGAACAGCGTCTCGAAGAAGTGCTGGGTGACGATGCCGACCAGATCCGCGGTGGAGACCATGGGGTCGAGCGTCGGCGGTTCGCCGATGGTCGCCACGTTGACGACGCCTCCGCCTGCCTGAGCCAGAACCGGGCCGGATACGATGATCGCCAGACCGGACAACAATGCTTCCCTGATCCTCATGGTCACCCTCTTCCTCTATAATTATGGATTATTTGCTTTAGTTATGTCATAGTGAGCGAGCAAAGGATTGCCGTCAATAGGCCAGAAGGGGTGGGGCTTCCGAGCCGGCCATCGGGATGCGCGGGATGGTGGTCCAGGGTTGCGGCCATGACTGCCGTCATGTCGCCGATGCGCCAGGATCGCCGGGCTTCAGGCGCCTGCCGGATTCGCGCCGACCTGGGCGGGATGCCGCGTCATGGATCCCGGGGGCGAGCCGGAGCGGGGCCGTAGAAGATCATCCGCCGCGTTCAATCGGATCGCGGGCGGTCGTCCGCCGGCTGGGGCAGCGCGTGGCCGCTAGGGCACGGTCTCGGCCGCTTCATCGACGGAGAGGCCCTCCGCCTGGAGGCGCCACATGGTGTCGAACAGGCCGCCGCGCTGGCGCAGCTCCGCGGCGGTTCCGTCCTCGACGATCTCGCCGCCCTTGACCACGATGATGCGGTCGAACGCCGTCAGCGTGGAGAGGCGATGGGCGACCGCGATCACGGTCCGGCCGCGCATGAGCCGCACGAGGGAGCGCTGAATCTCCATTTCGGATTCGGTGTCCAGCGCCGAGGTCGCCTCGTCCAGGATGATGATCGGGGCATCCTTCAGGAACGCGCGCGCGATGCCGATGCGCTGGCGCTGGCCGCCCGACAGCTTCATCCCCCGCTCGCCCACGAGCGTGTCGTAGCCATCGGGGGTCGCCCGGATGAAACCGTCGCAGCAGGCCGCACGGGCGGCCGCGTAGACCTCCTCGCCGCTGGCCTCCGGACGGGCGAAGCGGATGTTCTCCATCAGGGTCCGGTGGAAGAGCGTGATCTCCTGAGGCACCACGGCCAGGGCCGCGCGAAGTGAGTCCTGCCCGACCTCCGTGAGATGCTGCCCGTCGATCAGGATTTCTCCGGAGTGCACATCGTACAATCGCTGCAGCAGATGGATCAGCGTGGACTTGCCGGCCCCCGACGGCCCGACGATCCCAACTTTCTGACCCGCGGGAATCAGAAGGTTCAATCGGTGCACGGTGTCGGACCGCGTATCACCGTAGGAGAAGCTCACATCCCGGAATTCCACCGACCCGCCACGAGGCGCGAGGGGTCTGGCGTCAGGCGCGTTGACGACGGATTGCGGTTGCGCGATCACCCGCAGCGTGTCCTCGATGTAGCCCACGAACTGCGTCGTCTCGACGAGCGAGAGCGCGAGGTCCCGGGAGCTGTTGAGAATGCGGAAAGTCAGGGCCGACACGACCACCACGTCGCCCGGGGTGATGTCGCCGAGACTCCAAAGGTACACCGCCCAGGACAGCATGCTCCCGGCCATGGCGCACAGGGCGACGTCGTGCAGTGCGCGCGCCTTCTCGAGATAGAGCCAGCTGCGGCCCTGCGCGCGAGCCTCCTCGCGGAACCCTCGAGCGAGGCGCTGCGCCTCGCGGGTGCGGGCCGAGAAGGATTTTACCGCCCACATGTTGGTGATGACGTCCACGAGGTCGCCCGCCACGGTGCCGGCGTGGCCGGCATAGGTCCGATGCAGCGGCCGCCCGCGCTCGCCGAACCAGATGAGCCCTCCCGTCACCGCCGTGACGAACACGGCGAGAACGATCATCATGCGCCAGTCCACCGTCAGGAACACGATCAGAGCGCCGACGAACTCGATGCAAGGCGGCAGGATGCGCCACGCGACGGTGTTCGTCAGCGCGCCGAAATTCCCCGCGGTCGCGGTCAGCCGCTGCCCGAGCGAGCCCGCGAGATTATCCGCGAAGTAGCGCATGGGCTGCCCGTTCAGGAAGCCGAACAGGTCGAGGCGCATGTCCACGCCGACGCTGAGGGTTGTGCGGCAGACGAGCCAGGCCGTGATGCGCCACAGGATGCTCTCGCACGCGATGAGGGTCACGAACAGGACGAGAGCGGACCAGACCGCTGCGCTCGCCTCGCGCGGCCCCGCCATCCCGTCCACGAGGAGCTTCATGACGTATTGCACGGCAACCGCGCAGCCTGCCGCAGCGACGACCGTCAGAAGCAGGGCGCCGAACTGCCATGGACGGCCGACGATGTAGTGAAGAACGAACCGGTACGGACCCTGGAGGAAGGTGGACGGCGCCAGCATCGGGGGCGCCTGATGGGCCGCGCCAGCCTTGGAGCGGCTGCGCCCAAGGCTGATCAAGGGATTGTCCTCACGCCACATCGATCCTACTCCGCCGCGATGGAGGGCACGGGCACGTCCTCGCCTCCGTCGAACGCGGCGAACAGGGCCTGCTGCTGCTGGAGCTCGCGGGCAAGCCGTGGGAACACCGTGCGGCAGCCCTGCGAGTCCGCGGTGGTCAGCAGACCGACGCTGCAGGTCCGTCCGTTATCCCAGCCCGGATAATCCGCGACCGGGTAAAGGCATATACCCGTGACCGGCACGCCGACATCCATGGCGGCATGCACTTCGGAGCAGACATAGTGAAACCAGGACGACCGGCCGCATCCTTCGGCGCCGGTCTCGGCGATGAGGAGCGGGCGCCGATAACGCCGATAGGCCTCCTTCAGCAGGATGTGCAACGGCCGGTAGGAGTGGTGCCCCATAGGGATCG
>NZ_JAGPUP010000471.1:0-20836 GCF_018069605.1 Microvirga sp. HBU67558
CCGACGCGGAGGCAGGTTTCGGTGCCGGGGATGTAGAAGAAGCCTGCGCCGTAGGTGGAGCAGACGCGGACGTACTCGACGGCAGCGGCCTTCGCGACCGGCAGATCGGCGGCTTGAGCCCCTGCCACCGCGGCGAGACCCGCGACCGATCCGAGGAAGAGGCTCTTAGCGAGCTTCATGGTGTTCTCCAAAGAATGCTTGAGTCCAGGACCCATGTACAACCGTGACCATAATCATGGCGGACTTGAGCGCAACCGGCAGAAACGCCGGAACCGCCCAAGACCCGTGCAATCTGCTGAAAACATAAGCATTTTCGGGCACAGTCAGAAATTATCTGATCCACTGTGACAAAATTTCAACATCCGTGACGCAGGGGGATGGTCTGTATGTCCCAACGTCAAATTCGTGCCCGGTCACCACCCGGGCAGGCCACGTTCGACGACCGCGGCCAGGCTCAGTCGTCAAGGAAGTAATCGCTGTCGCGACAGACATAGCCGACCGGGCATTGCGGCGTATCCCTGGTCGGCACGAATCCAGGCTCGATCGTTTCGTTGAACTGACAGAAGGTGCGATCCCGAACGTAGCGGTCGTAGGTATAGGTGCCCGTGCCCAGAACGACGGCGCCCCGCGAGAAAACGATCCCCCGCGCCTGGTTGCACGTCAGGCTTGGCGTCATGGGGCGGGACTGAGCCCATGCGCTCGATGCGGTGACAAAGGCAACCAGAACAAGAGCAGTTCTTCTCATCACCGAACCCTTCGTACGGACGCGCTCAGCAGGGAGCAGTTTCGCGCATATCAACGTAGGAATCGGTGCTTGGTTACCGGCGGGATGCGAGTTTGTCCTTCAAGAACACGGGAGGGGGTCCGCACTCGATGATGCGCCAAGCACGCGTGGAGCATCGGAATCGGTCCCGAAAGTGGGTCGGCTCTCGGGTCCGAAGCTCTAAAGCATCGGCTGCAGGCGCCGCGCCAGCTCGACGGCGGCGGCATAATCGGTCTTTCCCGATCCCAGCACGGGAATTCCCGACACGAGGATGGACCGGGGCATCCAGAGCTCGGGGAAACCCTGCCCTCTCGCATAGTCCATGAGAACATCCCGGTCCGCATCGGCCTTGTCGGTGATGAGAATGATCTGCTCGCCCTTGCGCGGGTCCGGTATGGCCACGACCACGTGGCTGTTCTCGGGCCAGAGGGTCTGGACGGTCGCCTCGATGGCGGCCAGCGACACCATCTCTCCGCCGACCTTCGCAAAGCGCTTCGCCCGTCCCCGGATGGTCACGATCCGGTCCTCCACGGTAACGATGTCGCCGGTATCGTGCCATCCGTCGACCGGGGGGCGGATCCCGCCCGGAGCGGCGGAATCGAGGTATCCCTTCATGATGTTCGGGCCACGCACGTGCAGACGGCCGCCCTCATGGATTCCCTCGACCGGATCGAGGCGCCATTCGATTCCCGGCAAGATCGGCCCGACGGATCCGGGCCTGTTGCGATCCGGCAGGCTCACGGCGATGACGGGCGAGCACTCGGTGGCGCCGTAGCCTTCCAGAATCACAGTCCCGTGCCGCGACCAGAGCTTGCGCGTTTCATCCTTCACCCGCTCGGCGCCGGCAATGACGTAACGGACGCTCGCCAGGTCGTTTTCGCCTGCGGCCCGGGCATAGCCCTGCAGGAAGGTGTCCGTCGCGAGCATGATCGTGGCGCGGGTTCCGGCGACGAGCTTGGGGATCTGCCTGTAGTGAAGCGGACTCGGATAGAGCACCGACTTCATGCCGTTGAGAACGGCCGTCAGGAGCCCTGCCGTCAGGCCGAAGGAGTGGAAGATCGGCAGCGGGTTGAAGAACACGTCGGTCGGCTGCAGCACGTCCCCCGCGAGCGCTTTGACCTGATAGGCATTGGCGATCAGGTTGGCGTTCGAGAGCACCACGCCCTTCGGCACGCCTTCCGAACCGGACGTGAACAGCAGCACGGCGGGATCATCGGGCTCGACGCGGGCCCCGGCGTGGACGCGCCTCGCCATCCAGGAATCGATCAATCCGCGCAGTTTGTCGAGACTCGTGAGCTGCGCCCGCACGTCCTCGAGCCACAGGATCCGCCGTCCCTCTCCCAGGGTGGCCACGATGTCGTCGAGCTTGCCCTGCTCGACGAAGCGCCGGGAGGTGACGATGGTCTTGATCCCGGCCAGTTCGCAGGCCGCCGTCAGGTTCTTGAGCCCGGCGGTGAAGTTGAGGAAGGCCGGAACGCGCCCGAAGGCGTTCAGTCCGAACAGGGTGACGGCGATCGCCTGAACGTTCGGGAGAAGCACCCCGATGGGCTCGCGCTCCTCCGTCAGGCTCGCCAGCTTGCGTCCGAGGACCAGCGACCCCAGGACGAGACGGCCGAAGGTGATCGGCTGGCGCTCCAGGTCCTCGAGGGCGACCTTGTTCCGGCCGAACCCGTCCCTGGCATCGAGGAGAGCGCCGAAAAGGCTCTTGCGCGTGCGCGCAATGTCAAACTCGGCGATGTCGAATTCGGCCACGGGCGCTCCCTGCCTCTGATTAACCTGCCGACCCTTCGCGAATTGGCGCCTGATAGGCCAGCCCCATGTCCCAGGGGAAGTAGATCCAGGTATCCTGGCTCACCTCGGTCACGAAGGTATCGATCAGGGGGCGTCCGGCGGGCTTGGCATAGACGGCGGCGAAATGCGCGTTGGGCAGCATGTCGCGTACGATCTTGGCCGTCTTGCCAGTATCGGTGAGGTCGTCGATCACGAGCACGCCCTTGCCCTGGCCGTCGCCGACCGCCTTGATCGACGGGGCGATATCCTTCAGCACCTGGAGATCGCCCTGGTTCTTGTAGTCGTGGTAGCTGGCGATGCAGACGCTCTCGATCAGCCGCAGGTCGAGTTCACGGGCCACGATGGCGGCCGGCACGAGGCCGCCGCGGGTGATGCAGACGATCGCCTCGAACGGACCGGCCGAGGCCAGGCGCCAAGCGAGAGCCCGGCAGTCGCGGTGAAATTGATCCCAGGAGACGGGGAAGGCTTTGGGAGAGGTCGGTGACATCGTTTTGCTCTTCGTGGGCGTTCAGGGAAAGACGATAAACCTTAGAGAGGCGCCCGGTCACCCTTGAGGCGACCGAGGAGCTCGCGAACGGCCGCGCTGGCCCCGGCAACCGCCGCGGGGTCCTTGCCGCGCACGACGATCTGGTTGCGGAAGCCGCTCGCCGAGAACGACGGATAGGAGCCGATGGACACGCCCGCATTCGAGGAGGCGATCTGGCTGAGGCCCTCGGCATAGATGCCTTCCGCCAGCCCTTCGGCCTCGATGGTCTCGATGATCATGCGGGCGCCGGTCTGGAGGGAGGGCGCGATGATGTCCAGCATGGCCTGCATGATGGACGGCACGCCCGCCATGACGAACACATTGCCGATGCGGAAGCCGGGAGCCTTGGAGATCGGGTTCTCGATCAGGTCCGCTCCCTCCGGGATCCGGGCCATCCGCAGGCGCGCCTCGTTCAGCTCGTGCGGCTGATACCGTTCCTGGAGCATGGCGACGGCGCGCGGATCATGCCCGATCCCGACATCGAAGGCCTTGGCGATGCAGTCGGCCGTGATGTCGTCGTGCGTGGGGCCGATGCCCCCGGTGGTGAAGAGATAGGTATAGCGGCCCCGCAGGGCGTTGACCGCGGCCACGATCTCCGCCTCCACGTCGGGCACGACGCGCACCTCGCGCAGATCGATGCCGATCCCGGTCAGGTACTCGGCGATGTAGCCGATATTCTTGTCCTTGGTGCGGCCCGTGAGGATCTCATCGCCGATGATGAGAAGGGCGGCTGTAACGGAAACGGCCATGCGCTGCGATCCCTTTTGAGGGGCTTTAGCTTCAGAAACAGCAATTCTCAAGCAACGGTTCGGTTGAACCGCGACCTTCTCCCCTGCTACGAGGCATTTTTCGGCCAATCGTTGGATCCAGATGCGTTTTCACGAAACCCTGCTCGAGGGTCGGCTCATTGAGCGCTACAAACGATTTCTGGCGGATATCGCCCTCGATACGGGCGAGGTGGTCACGACCCACTGCGCCAATCCGGGCGCCATGATGGGCCTGAAGGAGCCCGGCAGCCGGGTGTTCCTGTCCCGGGCGACGAACCCGAACCGCAAGCTCAAATACAATTGGGAATTCGTCGAGGTGGCGGCCGGCGGCGGTCCCCTCCAGCTCGTCGGCATCAACACGTCCCGGCCGAACCTCCTGGTCGCCGAAGCCCTGGCGGATGGCCGCCTTGCGCCCTTCTGCGGGTACGACCGGATCCGGCCGGAGGTGAAGTACGGCCGCAACAGCCGGGTCGACTTCCTGCTCGAGAAGGCCGGGGAACCGCCCTGCTACCTCGAGGTGAAGAACTGCCACCTCATGCGCGAGGCGGGCTTCGCCGAATTTCCGGACTGCGTCGCGGCCCGCAGCGCCAAGCACCTCTATGAACTCGCCGACATGGTGGCTGCGGGCGCCCGGGCGGCCCTCGTCTATGTGATCCAGATGGATGCCGAGCGGTTCGACGTGGCCCGCGACATCGACCCGGCCTACGACCGGGCCTTCCGGCACGCCCTGGCGTCCGGCGTGGAATCCTATGCCTATGTCTGCCGCATCACGCCCGAAGAAGTGGCCATCGACCGGCCGGTGGCCATCGTGACGCCGCGGTAGAGCGAGGCCTCAGCCGCGCTCGAAAGCCAAGTTCATCCTGGTTTCGAGGATCTGCCGGTAGCCCTTGCCCTTCAGGAGCTCGACCACATCGATCTGCCACCGTTCAGGGACATTGGCGACGATCAGCAGGGTCGGGTAGAGGGAAGCGTTCGCATCCCGGAAGAACGGATCGAGCACCAGGTCCTCGGCTCCCTCCACGTCGAGCTTGATCGCGTCCACCCGGGTCAGCCCCTCCCGCTTCAGGAGCTCCAGCATGGTCACGGCCGGAACGCGAATGGCGTCGGTCTGGCTCGAGTTCACGATCTTCAGGCTCGCCTCGCCCCGGTTGAGGGGGTCGAGGAACAGGGTGAGCTCACCGGTCTTGTCGGCCACGGCGCAGTCCACGGCCTTGATGGTGCCGGAGGGATTCTGGCGGATGTTGTAGATCAGCCGGTCGAAGATCTCGGGCTGCGGCTCCACGGCCAGAATCCGGGTCGGAACGGTGCCCGCTTCCCGGGCGACCGAGAGGGCGTACCAGCCGACATTCGACCCGATGTCGATGAAGGTGAAGCCATCCGTGATCCGCGAGGCGAGGATCTTGAGCTCATCGGCGTCGAAGTACTGGGGCGTGAACAGGATGCGCCGCTCGCAGACGTTCTTGTAGGGATAGAGCCGCATGCGGACGCCGAAGGTCTCCAGGTCGAGCGGCAGGCCTTTCAGGGTCTTCATCGCCAGACGGCGCAGCATCAGGGCGAGCCGGCGGCCGGCCCATCCCTCGGGCAGCCCGCGCGTGCGGTCGATCACCCACCGGGTGAGTCCTGAAGGCGCAAAATCGCCGAAAGGGCGAGAATCGTTCATTAAGCGGAAATCCACGGCCGTCGATTGGGATGAACAGGGTTGCTCATGACACCCTCGGGCGCCAATCGCAAGCGGGGCAGAAGGTCTTTGCTTGCGTCCCGCGTGCCGATCCTTACATTCCCGACATCAGATCAGGGACCGAAAATGACCGAGACCGACATTGTCGAGCGCAAGCGCGCCGCCGAGATCCCGCTCCACGGGCCGGAGGCCTTCGAGGCCATGCGGCGGGTCTGCCGGATGACGGCCGAGTGCCTCGACATGCTGACCGATCACGTGAAGCCCGGCGTCACGACGGAATTCCTGGACAAGCTCGCCTTCGACTTCATCCGCGACCATGGCGCCTACCCGGCCTGCCTGAACTATCGCGGCTACACGAAGACGATCTGCACCTCCATCAATCACGTGGTCTGCCACGGCATTCCCAACGACAAGCCCCTGCGCGACGGGGACATCATGAACATCGACGTGACCCTGATCCTCGACGGATGGCACGGCGATTCGAGCCGCATGTACTACGTGGGCGAGGTGCCGCGCCGGGCCCAGCGTCTGTGCGAGATCACCTATGAGTGCCTGATGCGGGGCATCGCGGCGGTCAGGCCGGGCGCGACCACCAACGATATCGGGTCCGCCATCCAGTCCTATGCCGAGGCGGAGCGCTGCTCCGTGGTGCGGGATTTCTGCGGCCACGGCCTCGGCCGGGTTTTCCACGACTCGCCGACGATCCTCCATTACGTGGAGCCGGCCTATAACGTAGAGCTGAAGCCCGGGATGCTCTTCACCATCGAGCCCATGATCAACCTGGGCCGCCCGCAGGTGAAGGTGCTCGCGGACGGCTGGACGGCGGTGACCCGCGACCGCTCCCTGTCGGCCCAGTTCGAGCACACGGTCGGCGTGACCGAGACCGGCGTCGAGGTCTTCACCTTCTCGCCGAAGGGCCTGGACAAGCCGCCCTACACAGCGGGTTGACACTAGCCCGACGCCCAGCTTCGTGCCTACATAGTAACATTGCCGCCCCGGACGTCCCTGCCGGAGCCGCGGCAGGCAGAAGCGGTGGGAGGGCATGAGCGGCGACGACAACCCCCATTACCACGGCCATCGCGACCGGCTTCGCGCCCGCTTCCTCGATGTGGGCGGCGACGCGCTGCCCGATTACGAGCTGCTGGAGCTGGTCCTTTTCCGCTCCATCCCGCGCCGGGACGTGAAGCCCATCGCCAAGGAGCTCATGAAGCGCTTCGGCACCTTCGCCGAGGTGCTGGCGGCCTCCCCGGCCAGGCTCATGGAAGTCGAAGGAATCGGCGAGAGCGTCGTCACCGACCTGAAGGTCGTCGAGGCGTCCGCCCGGCGCCTCGCCAAAGGCGAGGTCGCCAAGCGTCCCATCCTGTCCTCCTGGACCTCGGTGATCGACTACTGCCGGGCCGCCATGGCGTTCATGGACAAGGAGCAGTTCAGGCTCCTGTTCCTCGACAAGCGCAACGCGCTCATCGCCGACGAGATTCAGCAATCGGGCACGGTCGATCATGCTCCGGTCTATCCGCGCGAGGTCATCAAGCGCGCCCTCGAACTCTCGGCATCCGCCCTGGTCCTCGTGCACAACCACCCGTCCGGCGATCCGACCCCCTCGTCGGCGGACATCAAGATGACCCGTGAGATCATCGACATCGCCAAGCCGCTGGGGATCACCGTCCACGACCACATCATCGTCGGCCGCGAGGGCCATGCCAGCCTGAAAGGCCTGCGCCTGATCTGAGCTTGGCTTCAGAACCGACTCGCTCCCGTTGGCGTTACGCTCCTGTCGAAAACGCCAATGGAGACTCGAACCAATGAAAAGAACTCTGCTGACGACCAGCCTTCTCGGCTCCGTCCTCCTCGCCTCGGCCGCCGTGGCCCAGACCTCGCCGGCGCCTGCCTCTCAGCCGGGCGGCTCGGCGGGGCCGGGCTTCATCACGCGGCTCGAGCCGGGCCAGATGCTGGCCTCGAAGATCATGGACGAGGACGTGGTCGGGGCCGACAACAAGGACATCGGCGACGTGGAGGACCTGGTGCTCGATCGCAGCGGCCGCGTCGTGGCGATCGTGGTGGAAGTGGATGAAGGGATCGGCGACCGCACGGTGGCCCTGCCCCTCAGCGCCGTTCAGATGAACGCCGCCGATGCGGCGACGACCGGGTCGGTTCAGGGATCGGGACAAGCCGGCGGCGCCTCCGCGTCGCGGGATGACGACATGCGGATCGTGGTGACCATTCCGGTGGATCAGCTCAAGTCCGCGCCCGAGTTCGACGACAACGACTAAGCGCGAAGCCGCCGGCGGCCTCCTGCGGGAATGGCCGCCGGCCCCTCTAGATCAGCGTCTCGATCCCGGCGAAGATCGCGTAGACGAAGCCCAGGCTCAAGGTCAGGCCGATGGAGCCGATCACCAGGCCTCCCAGGATCACGAGACCGTCGCGCTCCACCAGGCCCAATCCGACCAGACACACGGCCAAGCCCAAGGGGATCTGCCCCACGAAGGGCGGCGCGAAGAGAAGCCCGAGGGCCATGATCAGGATGACTGCGCCCATCAGACGCATCACCAAGGGCGTGTCGAGGAAGGTCATCCGGGGCCGCGAGATGCGCTCCAGCCGACGGAAGACCGGAATGGCGCGCCCGACGGCGCGCTCCACGTCGGTTCGGGCGACGGATCTGTTCATGAGCTGGCGCGGCAGCCAGGGCGCGTCGCGGCCGAACACGATCTGGATGGCGACCAGCGTCAGGAGCAGGCCGCAGACCAGCGGGATGGGCGGCGGCATGGGAAGGCAGTTCGGCAGGCCGAGCAGGACGATGAGCAGGGCGAAGGCCCTGTCCTGGAGCACGGCCATGATCTCGCGCACGGTCAGGCGTTCGCCGGGCTGGGAGGCAAGGGCGAGGAGGATTTGAGAGGTGCGCGCGTTGGAAAACAAGGAGCCCTGGCAGGTTCGGGGATGCTCAGGGCGCCTCTCTACCCGAGTTAAGGTCCGGGGCCAAGGCTCTGGGCCTCTGGCCCTCAGTGAATGTTGATTTCTCCCTGGACGGCCCGGAACTCGGCCGGCTTGATGAGCTGCGCATGGGTAATCGTGACGGAGTGCAGAGGACCGGCAAGCTCGCGCTTCCAGAAGTCCAGGAAGTCGATCAGGACGGGAAAACGCGGAGCCAGATCGTATTCCTGCCAGATATAGGTCTGCAGGAAGGACGGGTGATCGGGCATCCGGTAAAGGATCTTGGCGGTCGTCAGCCCGTAGCCTTCCATCTGGCGGATGAAGTCCTTCGATACCATGCGAACTCCTTCTCTCAAGCTCAAGCGAGCCGTTCCGACAGGTGTCCGCCCCGGTGGCACAGGCGGTTCCCTGCCCTATGCTCAAGGCTAAATCTTGAGTGCATGCCGAAGTTCCTGCAAGGGGACGGGCTTGCACATCCACGCGATCTTGCGTTGATTGCCTGAGCGGAACCACGAGACGAGGAGATCACCGGGAATGCGCTTTGCCTTCGCGGGAATCGATTTTCTCGGAGACGTTTTCGAGACGCTGCTCGCCAGGGGCTGGGAGCCGGTCAAACTCTTCAGCCGTCCCTGCGACGGGATCTACGATTTCAACGACGTGACGGTCGCCCGCGCCCGTGCCTTGCGGCTGCCGATCCAGATGTCGCGGATCCTCCCGGCCGATCTCGCCGGGTTGAGAACCCTGGGGTGCGAGGCCCTGGTGGTGGCGGGCTATCCCTGGCTGATCAACGGCTGGGAGCGCCACCTTCCCTACGCGGTCAACTTCCATCCGTCGCCTTTGCCCATCGGACGCGGGCCCTACCCGCTCTTCCAGGCCATCCTGGACGACCTGCCCGAATGGGGCGTGACCGCCCATGTGCTGGAACCCGCCTTCGATACGGGCGCCATCGTGGCCCGGAGGCGGTTCCCTCTGAGCCCGACGGAAACGCACGATTCGCTGCTCGCCAAGTGCCAGATCGCCGCCAAGGAGATCTCCCTGGAGCTGGCCGACGACCTTCCCAGGCTCTGCGCCGAAGCAAGGCCCCAGGGCCCCGGATCCTACTGGCCCCGGATCACGCAGGCCCAGCGGACCGTCGACTGGACGGGAGGCATCCAGGACGTGCTGCGCACGATCCGGGCCTTCGGGTCCATCGAGACCTTCGCCCAGATCGACGCGCGCTACGTCTATGTGTGGGAAGCGGCCGGCTGGGAAGAGCCGCACCGCTACCGGCCCGGCACCCTGGTCCACAAGCACCGCAGGCACATGGTCGTGGCCGCTCGGGACGGCTTCATCCAGGTGACGGGCTGGAGCCCCTATGCGCCGGGTCCCGCCAGGGGAAAATAGCGCTTCCCTCCCCGAGATGCGGCGCCGCCGTCACCGGCGGCGCTTCACCATCTTCCAGGCCTGTCGGAGGATGAGGAGGTTTCGAATCAGCTTGAACATGGGGTTTCCTTGAAGAACGACCTGTCCTTCAAAGGCAGCGCCGGCGAGAAGGTTCCGGCCCAATCCGGATCGGGAGCCTTGCGCCTCACGTCAGCGGCGCATCGACCGAGCAGACGATGCCCGTTGGACGAAACGCGATACGGGCCACGCCGTTGAGCTCCTGCGACAGGCTGCGTTCGATGAGCCGGGAACCGAAGCCGCGGCGGCCCAGAGGCTGGACCGGCGGCCCTCCGGTCTCCTCCCAGCGCAGGTGAAGGCGAGCTGAAGGCGACGCCTGCTCGACGTCCCAGGTCACCCGGACCTCTCCCGTGGCATTGGCCAGTGCGCCGTACTTCACGGCGTTGGTGGCAAGCTCCTGAAGCGCCATGGCGAGCGCCAGCGCCATGCGCGGCGACAGCCGGACCTCCGGGCCGCTCAGATGAAGGCGATCCTCTCCCTGGCTCGCATAGGGGGCCACCGCCTGGGCGACGATCTCCCGAAGTTCGGCGCCTTCCCAGCTTTCCCGCGTCAGCACGTCGTGGGCGCGGGCCAGGGCGATCAAGCGCCCTTCCAGGGCGTCCTTGGCGTCGCGCATGCTCGGGGCGTTGCGCAGGGTCTGCGACGCGATCGACTGAACGGTCGCCAGGGTGTTCTTCACCCGATGGTTCAGCTCGTGGATGAGAAGGGTGCGCTGCTCCTCCGCGCGCCTGCGGTCGCTGATGTCGCGCTGGATCCCCCAGAGCCGCCGCAGCTCGCCATTCTCGATGATTCCGGTCATGCTGTTGTCGAAGTACTTGTGGTTTCCGGCGGCGTCGCGTTCGACGGATTCGACCCCGGTCATGCTGTATCCGGAACGGATGACCTCGGCGAGGAAAGCCCGCGCCTGGGGATCGGACGACGGCAGCGAAAACTCGAGCGACCGGCCGATCATATCCTCGGCCCGCGCGAGCCCGTACATGTCCGCCATGGCGTCGTTGCACTCGACGAAGCGCCCGTGGCGGTAGGCGAGATCGATCTGCTCCTCCACCGGCAGCGACGTGTCGAGGGGAGGATCGAATTCCAGGAGCCAGATGCCTTCCGAGCTGTGTGCGATGAATGTGCGATAGCGGTCCTCGCTCTCGCGCAGGGCGGCCTGCGCGTCCTTCTCGGCCGTCACGTCCCACTGGGCGCCGAGCGAGCGAACGAAGCGCCCGTTGATATCCCGGATGAGCTTGGTCCGCGCGGTGATCCAGCGCATCTCGCCGGTATCGGCCCGGAAGATCCGGAACTCGTAGTCGAGCTGGCGGCGCGCGTGATCGGCGACGGCCGCCCGCGTTTCCGCCTCGATCCGCGACCGGTCCTCGGGATGCACCAGGGCGATCCAGTCCTCGTACGAGAAGAATCCCGAGAGGTCCTCGTGCAGCCCGTAAAGTTCCAGATATTCCGGCGACGCGATCGCCTTGTTGGTTCTCCGGTCGAATTCGAAGCTGCCGATCCTGGCGGCCTCCTGGACCTGCCTGAGCCGCTCCTCGCTTTCGCGGCGGGCATCCTCGGCCATCTTTCGTTCGGTGATGTCATCGAAGAGAACGGCGATCAGACGGCGCTCCGGATCGTCGATCCGGTAGGCGAAGACATCGTACCACCGCCCCTGGGCGGCCGCCTCGTGCTCGAAGCGCGCCGGCTCTCCGTTCAGCGCGACCCTGCCGTAGATGTCGTACCAGTATTCCTCATGGGCGGGACTCAGCGAACGCATGCTCCTGCCCGCCACGTCGTGCAGGCCGGTCTGGGCCTCGAACACGGGATTGACCTCGATGAAGACGTAATCGACCGGTCGGCCGTGCTCGTCGAACACGGGTTCGATGATGCAGAAGCCCTGATCCAGGGCTTCGAAGAGGGCGCGATAGCGCGTTCCCGTCTCGTGGAGCGCCAGCTCCCGGCTCGCATGGAGGGCGTCTTCGGCAAGCACCTTGCCGGTCGTCTCGGTGGCCGCGCAGTAGAAGCCGGCAACGCCCCCCGTCTCGTCCCGGATCGGCGTCCAGGAGAAGGTGAACCAGCTCACGGGCTGGTCGGCCCGGCCCGCCAGGGCGACCGGACGATCGATGAAATGCTGCGCCTCGCCGGCAATGGTGGCCGCGATGACGGGACGGTACTCGTCCCAGATTTCCGGCCAAACCGTCCGATAGGGCTTTCCCAGTGCCGCCGGGTGCTTGGTGCCGAGGATCGGCACGTAGCCATCGTTATAGAGCGACGTGCATTCCGCCCCCCAGCCGATATAGGCCGGCTGCCGCGAGGCCAGCATGAGATCGACCATGGTCCGGAGGCTCTGCGGCCAGGCCTGGACCGGACCGAGCGGCGTGGCGCCCCAGTCGTAGGCCCGGATGCGCTCCCCCATCTCGCCCCCGATCAAGGGCCAAGGGGATCGTTCGGGAATTTGCAGGGCCGGCGCTTCGCGGCCCCCGGACGGCCGGGGAGGCATCCCCTCGAGAGCGCCGTCGTTCATCGGACGTCGGTCTCCAGACGACCAGCCAGGGAGGAGCGAACCCGACGAGCCGTCTCCGTTTTCAGGGAAATGACTGATCTGGTCGGGCTTGCGGACATCCCCTGCCTCTTGGCTCGACGCGTGAGAGTGCGGCGTAACCCGGCAACATAAGGCCGACAGCAAGGCTATCAAGGGATGGCGAGGAGCTTGCCCGTCCGCGCTTCTCACGAGCGATCCTGATGCGGGAACGGAATTTTGGCTCCGGTTCGGGGAACCGAACGCTCGCTGCGGCATTGACCTGTCACGAAGGCCAATGCCCCCAGGTCTTCGAGACCCTCAAAGCCCTTCACCGCCCCCGTGAAGGGCTTTTTCTTTGCTCGGATCGATCCACGGCCCCGCTGAAACCGTCTGCGGCCTCGATCGTTGGGCATCCTGAAGGCTATCCTGTTGGCCTTCAGGACCGGGAGGCCTCCTCATGTGCCGGCGACGGCGGGTGAGGAGGCCTTTCCGTTCTGTCCACAGATTTCAGAGCTTGTGGTAGTGGCGCCCCTGATAGATCAGGGTCGGCTTCCGTTCACCGAGCCGGATCCCGATGATCTCGCCGATGATCACGTGATGGGTGGCGACCACCCGGGCGTCGCTGATCCGGCAGTCGAAGGACACGAGGCTCGTCGTCAGGGCCGGCGAGCCCGTCTCGAGCTTTTCCCACGCCCCGACCGTGAAGCGATCCTGGCCCTGGAGACCGGTGCGACCTGCGAAGATGTCGGCGAGCGCCAGATCCTCGGCGCCCAGGGTGTTCACGCAGAAGGCGCGGTTGGCCAGGAGGGCCTGGGCGGACCGGGACGCCGTATTGACGCATACCAGCAGCGAAGCCGGGCTGTCGGTCACGGGGGTGACGGCCGTTGCCGTGAAGCCCGCCCGTCCGGCCTCGCCGTCGGTCGTGACCACGTGAACGGCCGCGGCGGCGCGGCTCATCCCCTCCCGGAACAGGATGGCATCGGGGCTCTCAGTCCCTGTGGCGGCTGAATTGGGGGTGGCTTGAGACTTCGACATTCTGATCCGGAGCAAGCCTCTCCCACGCTTTTCCGCAGAGCACAAGGCTGATCAGACCCATATGGCCCCTGGCCTTATCCTTTGGAAGCGGTAGGCAGAACGGAACTTGCCCAGTATTGCAACACCGCCTGCCGCTTATTCCATCATGGGTGGTGATAGGAAACTTAACAGAACGTTGTCGAACGGAAATCCGTTTGCTAGAGACACCAGCATCTTACGACAGGCTTGGCGTTGCTCAGGCATCGTGCTTTCCTGCGGTGTTTCCCAAGAATGACCCCGATCCAGAGGGGCAAGGGTAGGACATGGAAATCTTTGTGCAGCAGCTCATCAACGGGCTGACTCTGGGGTCGATCTACGGCCTCATCGCCATCGGCTACACGATGGTCTTCGGCATCATCGGCATGGTGAACTTCGCCCACGGCGACGTCTTCATGCTGTCTGCCTTCATCTCGCTGATCTTCTTCCTCCTCCTGACCACCTGGCTCGGGATCTCGTCCGTCGCGCTCGCGCTCCTGATCGTGCTCGTGGTCGCGATGGCGCTCACCTCCCTGTGGGGCTGGGCCATCGAGCGCATCGCCTACCGGCCCCTGCGCGGCTCGTTCCGCCTGGCGCCGCTGATCTCGGCCATCGGCGTCTCGATCTTCCTGTCCAACTTCGTCCAGGTGGCGCAGGGAGCCCGCAACAAGCCGACCCCCCCGATGGTCCAGGACGTGATCGTGCTCTTCCAGGGCGCCAGCGGCTACAACGTCGCCCTCTCGTATAAGCAGGTCATCATCATGATCACCACCGCGGTGCTGCTGACGATCTTCTGGTACCTTGTCCAGAAGACGTCCCTGGGCCGGGCCCAGCGCGCCTGCGAGCAGGACCGCAAGATGGCCGCCCTGCTCGGCATCAACGTGGACCGGACGATCTCCCTGACCTTCGTCATCGGCGCCGCCCTCGCGTCGGTCGCGGGCACCATGTATCTGCTGTATTATGGCGTGGTGAGCTTCAACGACGGTTTCGTGCCGGGCGTGAAGGCCTTCACGGCAGCGGTTCTGGGGGGCATCGGCTCGCTCCCGGGGGCCGTTCTGGGCGGGCTGATCATCGGCCTCATCGAGACCTTCTGGTCGGCCTATTTCTCGATCGAGTACAAGGACGTGGCCGCGTTCTCGATCCTCGCCATCGTCCTGATCTTCATGCCCTCCGGGATCCTCGGACGGCCTGAGGTCGAGAAGGTCTAAGGAGCCCTGAGAGCCATGAACGCTCCTTCCATCACCACTGCCGAGCAGACCCAGGCCGTGACCCGGACCTTCGACCTGGGCGCCGCCCTCAAGGACTCGCTCCGGACCGCGCTGATCACGCTGGGCCTCTCGATCCCGATCCTGTCCTACAAGACGGACCAGTCCGGCGCGGACCTCTTCCTCACCCCGCGCTGGGGCCTGGTGGCGACCATCTGCATCATCGTGTTCGGCCTGCGCCTCGTGCTCCACGCCTTCACGGCCTCGCGGGCCTACCGCCAGGCCACCCCCAGCTCCCATCAGGCGACGGAGCCGGTCCATGCGGAGCCGAGCGCCTATCAGCACGTCTCCAAGTTCGCCATCCCGCTCTTTCTCGGGATCGCCGTTGCCTTCCCGCTCATCATCTACCTGATCCAGGGCGGGTTGAACGAGTCGCGCTACTGGGTCGATCTCGGCATCCTGATCCTCACCTACGTGATGCTCGGCTGGGGCCTGAACATCGTGGTGGGCCTCGCCGGCCTGCTCGACCTGGGCTACGTGGCCTTCTACGCGGTCGGGGCCTATTCCTACGCCCTGCTCTCGACCACCTTCGGCCTGTCGTTCTGGATCTGCCTGCCGCTCGCCGGCATCCTGGCGGCGTTCTGGGGCATGATCCTCGGCTTCCCGGTGCTGCGCCTGCGCGGCGACTATCTGGCCATCGTGACGCTCGCCTTCGGCGAGATCATCCGCCTCGTGCTCATCAACTGGGTGGACCTGACCAACGGCGGCGCGGGCATCTCGTCGATCCCGCGCGCGACCTTCTTCGGCCTGCCCTTCACGGCCGGCGAAGGCGGGTTCGCCCAGACCTTCGGGCTCGAATTCAACGGCATGCACCGGATCATCTTCCTCTACTACCTGATCCTGGTGCTGGCCCTGATCACCAACTTCGTCACCATGCGCCTGCGCAAGCTGCCCGTGGGCCGCGCCTGGGAGGCGCTGCGCGAGGACGAGATCGCTTGCCGGTCTCTGGGCATCAACACCACCAACACCAAGCTGACGGCCTTCGCCATCGGGGCCATGTTCGGCGGCTTCGCCGGCTCGTTCTTCGCGGTCCGCCAGGGCTTCGTCTCTCCGGAGAGCTTCAACTTCCTGGAATCGGCCATCATCCTGGCCATCGTGGTGCTCGGCGGCATGGGCTCGCAGATCGGCGTGGCGATCGCCGCCATCGTGCTGGTCGGCGGCCCCGAGGTCCTGCGCAACCTGACCTTCCTCCAGGCCATCTTCGGGGCCGGCTTCGACCCCAACGAATACCGCCTCCTGCTCTTCGGCGTGGGCATGGTGGCCATGATGGTGTGGCGTCCGCGCGGCCTGATCTCGGAACGTGAACCCTCGGTGATCTTGAAAGAGCGCAAGGCCATCTCCGGCTCGCTCGTGAAGGAAGGACACGGCTAATGCGCTGGCTGCAGGATCCCATCCTCGACGTACAGCATCTCACGATGCGCTTCGGCGGTCTCGTCGCCGTCAACGACCTCTCCTTCCAGGCCGGGCGCGGCGACATCACCGCCCTCATCGGGCCCAACGGAGCGGGCAAGACCACGGTCTTCAACTGCATCACCGGCTTCTACAAGCCGTCCGAGGGCATGGTGGCCCTTCGCAAGCCCGACGGCTCGCACCTGCTCCTGGAGCGGCTGCCGGGATACGACATCAACTGGAAGGGCAAGGTCGCCCGCACCTTCCAGAACATCCGCCTGTTCTCCGGCATGACCGTGCTGGAGAACCTGCTGGTGGCCCAGCACAACCCGCTGATGATCGCCTCGGGCTTCACGTTCCTGGGCGTTCTCGGCATCGGCGGCTACCGCAAGGCCGAGAAGGAAGCGATCGAGAAGGCCAAGTACTGGCTCGAGAAGGCCCGGCTGATCCACCGGGCCGACGACCCGGCTGGCGACCTTCCCTACGGCGACCAGCGCCGCCTGGAGATCGCCCGCGCCATGTGCACGGACCCGCTCCTGCTCTGCCTCGACGAGCCTGCGGCCGGCCTCAATCCGCGCGAATCCCTGGAGCTCAACGAGCTGCTCCTGTCGATCCGCAAGGACAACGGCACGTCGATCCTCCTGATCGAGCACGACATGTCGGTCGTGATGCAGATCTCGGACCACGTGGTGGTGCTCGATTACGGCACCAAGATCTCGGACGGCGCCCCCGCCGAGGTCAGGAACGATCCCAAGGTCATCGCCGCCTATCTCGGCGTGGCCGATGACGAAGTCGAGAAGGTCGAGGCGGAGGTCGGCGCATGAGCACCGCTGGAGCAAACATCGCGATGCAGAGCCAGGTCTCCCCGGCCCGCCAGCCGCTTCTGAGCGTCAGGGGCGTGAAGACCTATTACGGCAACATCATCGCCCTCAAGGGCGTGGACATGGACGTCCACGAGGGCGAGATCGTCACCCTGATCGGAGCCAACGGGGCCGGCAAGTCGACCCTGATGATGACGATCTTCGGCAATCCGCGGGCCCGCGAGGGCAAGATCACCTATTCGGGTCAGGACATCACCCGGATGCCGACCCACGAGATCGCCCGCATGTCGATCGCCCAGTCGCCCGAAGGCCGGCGCATCTTCCCGCGCATGACGGTGTTCGAGAACCTGCAGATGGGCGCGTCCCTGCACAACATGGCCCATTTCGACCAGGATCTGGAGCGGGTCTGCACCCTGTTCCCGCGCCTGAAGGAGCGTCTCCAGCAGCGCGGCGGCACCCTGTCGGGCGGCGAGCAGCAGATGCTGGCGATCGCCCGCGCGCTCATGAGCCGGCCGAAGCTCCTCCTCCTGGACGAGCCGTCCCTGGGTCTCGCGCCCCTGATCGTGAAGCAGATCTTCGAGATCATCAAGGAACTGAACGAGAAGGACGGCATGACCGTGTTCCTCGTGGAGCAGAACGCCTACCACGCGCTGAAGCTGGCCCATCGCGGCTACGTGATGGTGACGGGCAACATCACCATGAGCGGCACCGGGAAGGATCTTCTCAACGATCCGCAGGTCCGGTCGGCCTATCTCGAAGGGGGGCATCACTGATGCAGGGCATCCTGTACGAAGAGCCGTCGATCTGGCTCTTCCTTCTCATCACCGTGATCATGGGCGGCTGGGCCGCCTGGATGACCGGGCGGGCCATCGCCCTCACCTGGCGTCCCTTCTGGACCCTGATCCTCTACCTGTTCATCCTCGGCGCCGCGGTGCGCTTCATCCACTTCGCCCTGTTCGGGGGAACGCTGCTGTCGATCCACTACTACGCCATCGACACCATCGTGCTGCTGATCATCGGGGCGCTCGGATTCCAGTATCGCCGCGCCCGCATGATGACCACCCAGTACCGCTGGCTCTATGAGCGGACCGGCCCGTTCTCCTGGCGGGAAAAGGCGTCTGCGGCCAAGGGCTAAGCGCATCGTGCGGAAAGGTGGTCCCGGCTTTCCGCACCAAACGATGCGCCGCTTTAAAAAGGGCGGGCATCGGTTTGATCCCAAAAGTGGAAACCACTTTCGGGTCCGATGCTCCCGCACAAAAGAATCCCAGGTGACATCCGCTTAAAAACCAGCATGATGTAACCTTGGATGACGGGTCTACCGTCAAACCGGCCCCACGAGGAAGAGGGGCCTATAAAACCACCCAGAGGAGTGACCTCATGAAAAAAATGCTGTTGACCGGCGTGGCGCTTGGTCTTGGCCTCGCCTTCTCCAGCGCTGCCAGCGCCCAGATCAAGATCGGCGTTGCTGGCCCCATCACCGGCCCGAACGCGGCTTTCGGCGCCCAGCTGAAGAACGGCGTCGAGCAGGCCGTCGAAGACATCAACGCAGCCGGCGGCATCAATGGCCAGAAGCTGCAGATCGTCGTCGGCGACGACGTGTCCGACCCCAAGCAGGGCGTGTCCGTGGCGAACAAGTTCGCCGCTGAAGGCGTGAAGTTCGTCGTCGGCCACTTCAACTCCGGCGTCTCGATCCCGGCCTCGCAGGTCTACGAGGAAGCCGGCATCGTCCAGGTCACCCCGGCCTCGACCAACCCGCAGTTCACCGAGCGCGGCATGTGGAACACCTTCCGCACCTGCGGTCGCGACGACCAGCAGGGCGCCGTTGCCGGCGCCTATCTCTCCGACAAGTTCAAGGGCAAGAAGGTCGCGGTCATCCACGACAAGACCCCCTACGGAAAGGGCCTTGCCGACGAGACCCAGAAGGCCATGAACGCGAAGGGCCTGAAGGAAGTCGTCTATGAAGGCGTGAACCCGGGCGAGAAGGATTATTCCGCTCTCGTGTCGAAGCTGAAGCAGGCCGGCGTGGACGTGGTCTATTTCGGCGGTCTCCACACGGAAGCCGGCCTCATCATCCGCCAGATGCGCGACCAGGGCCTCAACGCCCCGCTCATGTCGGGTGACGGCATCGTGTCGGCCGAGTTCGTGTCGATCGCCGGCCCGGGCGCCGACGGCACCCTGATGACCTTCTCGCCGGATCCGCGCAAGAATCCGAACGCGAAGGACGCGGTGGCCAAGTTCAAGGCCAAGAACTACGAGCCGGAAGCCTACACGCTCTACAGCTATGCAGCCACCCAGATCCTGGCGGAAGCTGCGAAGCAGGCCGGTAGCACCGACGGCAAGAAGGTCGCCGACATCATGAAGTCGGGCAAGCCCTTCAAGACCGTGATCGGCGACATCTCCTACGACAAGAAGGGCGACATCACCCGTCCGGACTACATCATGTACGTCTGGAAGAAGGGCGCCGACGGCAAGATCGACTACACCGGCAACGAACTCGCCATGTAATCGACCGGCCTGACGGCCAACCGACCAGACCCGCCCTGGCGACAGGGCGGGTTTTCTTATGGAAGTCTTGTTCGAGATCCGGCCACGATCAAAAACTGGATGTGTCTTTCCGACCGTCATGGCCGGGCTTGTCCCGGCTATCTCGATTGGGAAAGCACAACGCCTTTCGGATCGAGATCACCGGCCAAAGGCCGGTGATGACGAGAAAGCTAAACATACGCTCATCCTCTCAGGAACGCCTTGACCATGCCCGCCCTCGATCTCTCCCTGCTCAGGGACGTCTACGCGGTCTGCCGCTTCCCGCCGGGCACGCCGATGGCAGCCCCCTCGCCGGGATCGTTCTCGCTTCTGGTCCAGGCCGCCGAGGAAACCACCCTCGTTTGCCCGATCGATCAGGCTCCACCCGGGGCGGAGATCGATGTCGGCTGGCGCTGCTTCCGCATCGGAGAGAGTTTCGATTTCAGCGTTCCGGGTATTCTGGCGTCCGTTCTCGCCCCCCTGGCCCAGGCCGGCATCGGCATCTTCGCCACCTCGACCTTCAGCACCGACTACGTGCTGGTGAAGGCCGGGGATGCGCAGGGCGCCGTTGCGGCGCTCAGGGAGGCCGGACACACGGTCGATCACGAGACCTGATCAGGCCCGTTCGATCCGGGCGGCAAAGCAGCCACGCCGGGCGAAATGGGCATCGACATGCGCCACCTGCGGAGCGGCGAGGAAGCGCTCGATCACGCGCAGCACCTCCGCCCCTTCGGCCACCTCGGCATCCACGATGAAGGCGTTTTCATCATAGGCCCGCAAGGACAGAAGCCGGTCCCGCAGCATGGGCGCCAACTCGCCCTGGTAGGTTCCCGGTCGGCCGGATCGGCTGACGAAGATCGGGCCGGCCGCGCGGTAGGGCGACGTAGCGGTCGTCTGGTGGGGGTGGTTGAGCAGCAGCAGTTCCTCGCCGACGGCAGCCCGCGTCAGCGACACCCGGCAGGGAAAGGCATCGGGCTCGTCCGCATAGACGCGCTTGGCCCCGATTGCTTCGAGGTCGCGATCGGCCATCTCGAACAAGGGGGCGAAAGGCTCGGCCTCGAGGCCGCGGATCCGGAAGGACATGAATGGTCTCCTTGATGGAGCCCCAGAATGCCAAGCCCTGCCCGTCCCCACGACCCGATTCCTGTGCCGCGTCGCTTCCCGCCACGCCCGGCCCTTTCCCGCGCCCCTTCCGCCGCGCCACCCTCTCCTCAGCAGGTGGGGCCTGTCATGGCCAGGCCTGTTCCGGTCATCCTCAGCCCGTCATTCCACCCTCCCCGTCATGGCCGGGCTTGTCCCGGCCATCCCGATCAGATGAGCGGTGTACCTTTCCGATCGGGATCACCGGCCCAAGGCCGGTGATGACGTGCGGGTGAGGATGAGAGGGTGAGCTCGAGC
>NZ_JAGPUP010000472.1:0-21007 GCF_018069605.1 Microvirga sp. HBU67558
CAGATGCTGCACGAGATCGGCCGCGAGCCGACCCCGGAGGAGCTGGCCGAGAAGCTCGCCATGCCGCTGGAGAAGGTGCGCAAGGTCCTCAAGATCGCCAAGGAGCCGATCTCCCTCGAGACGCCGATCGGCGACGAGGAGGATTCGCATCTCGGCGACTTCATCGAGGACAAGAACGCGATCCTGCCCATCGACGCGGCGATCCAGTCGAACCTGCGCGAAACCACGACCCGCGTCCTCGCCTCGCTCACGCCGCGCGAGGAGCGCGTGCTGCGCATGCGCTTCGGCATCGGCATGAACACCGACCACACCCTCGAGGAGGTCGGCCAGCAGTTCTCGGTGACCCGCGAGCGCATCCGTCAGATCGAGGCGAAGGCCCTGCGCAAGCTCAAGCACCCCTCCCGGAGCCGCAAGCTCCGGAGCTTCCTGGACAACTGAGCGAAATGGAAATGGCGGGCCTCGGAGCCCGCCTTTTTCGTTCGTCACCGATCGTCATGATCATCAGCCTCACCATCATTCTCCTGTGCCAGCTCCTCGGCGAGGTGATCGCGCGGGGGTTCGGGTGGCCGGTGCCCGGTCCGGTGCTCGGGATGCTGTTCCTGCTGGCGTTCCTGATGCTGCGCGACCGGATCCGGACGCGGGTGCCGGAATTCGGCCGAGCCCTCGATTCGACCGGCAAGGGTCTGCTCGCCCATCTCTCGCTCCTGTTCATCCCGGCGAGCGTCGGCGTCGTGCAGAGGCTCGACGTGCTGGCGGAATACGGGGTCGGGCTCATCGTGGCGCTGGTGGTCTCGACCTTCGTGACGCTCGTCGTGACGGTGGTGACCTTCGTGGTCGTGTCGCGCCTGAGCGGTTCGACCATGGAGGCGACGGACGACGCCAGGGCCGGGAGGAAGCCATGAGCGATCAGGCCTTTTCGCTCTGGGTCTACCTCTCGCAGACGCCGCTGCTCTGGCTCGTGGTGACGCTGGGCGCCTACGTGATCGCCGATCGGATCTCGCAGGCCTTCCGGCGGCATCCCCTGTGCAATCCGGTGCTGATCTCGGTCGTCGCGGTCGGCCTCGTGCTGTGGGCGACCCGCACGTCGTACCCGGTTTATTTCGAGGGCGCGAAATTCGTCCATTTCCTGCTCGGGCCGGCGACCGTCGCGCTGGCCGTTCCGCTCTACGAGAACAGGCGCGTCGTCCTGCGCGCCATCGTGCCCATGGTGGCGGCGCTGGTCGTCGGTTCCGTGACAGCGATCGTGTCGGCCGTCGGCGTCGCGAAGCTGTTCGGCATGCCGACCCCGATCCTCATCTCGCTCGCGCCGAAATCCGTCACCGCCCCCGTGGGCATGGGCATCACGGAGGCCCTGGGCGGCGATGCGGCGCTCACCGCCATCCTGATCATGCTCACCGGCGTCATCGGGTCGATCATGGTCACGCCCCTGATGAACGCGCTGCGCATGACGGACTGGCGCGCCCGCGGCTTCGCGGTCGGGCTCGCGTCGCACGGCATCGGAACCGCGCGGGCCTTTCAGGTCCATTCGCTGGCCGGCACCTTCGCGGGCATCGCCATGGGGCTCAACGCCCTGGTGACGGCGCTGCTTCTGCCGCTGGTGCTCAAGCTGCTGCTCGACTAGGCTTGCCTCAAGGCTGCGCCCGAGCGCCGCCTTTCGGTGACGGGCGAGCGGGAGCAACCATGACGACGATGACAAGCGCTGCGCAGGACGCGAACGGAGAAGCCTCCGCGTCCCGGCTGATCGATGAAAGGATCGAGGGTCTGGGCGATTGGCGCGGCGAGACGCTCGCCCGGGTCCGGATGCTCATCCGGCAGGCCGTTCCCGACGTGGTCGAGGAGGTGAAGTGGCGGGGCGTCCCGGTCTGGTCGCAGGGCGGGATCATCTGCACCGGCGAGACCTACAAGAGCGTCGTGAAGATGACCTTCGCCAAGGGCGCTTCGCTGGAGGATCCGTCGGGCCTCTTCAACGCGAGCCTCGAGGGCAATACCCGGCGCGCCATCGATCTCCGCGAGGGCGACAGGATCGACGAGGAGGCCCTGAAGGCGCTCGTTCGCGCGGCGGTCGCGTTGAATGGATCGAAGAAGGCGAGCGCTCGCTCCGGGCGCCGGACGGCTGACTCGTAAAGCCGCCCATCATTCCGGTCGCGTGCCGGGAGCCTCCCCCGTCATCACCGGGCTTGTCCCGGTGATCTCGATTGCCTGAAGCGCCGCGTCTCACCGTATCAGGATGGCCGGGACAAGCCCGGCCAGACACCCGCAGGCTCACAGCAAAATACACCCGGCCTAGAGCTGTTTATTCCGGCTGCGGCTCGTTCGATCCCACGCTGCCCGTCGCATCGCCGGGTTTCGGCAGGAAGGCCTGCACGATGCCGTCCGCCACGAGGGCGTGAAGCTGCCCGATATAGTTGTCCTCCCGCGATGGCTCGGTCGCGTCCGACGTCATGACGACGGTCACGCCGAGGCTCGGGATGACGTAGAGCATCTGCCCGCCGAAGCCCCAGGCGTAATGGACCCTGTGCCCGTGCATCTCGCGCATGAACCAGCCGTACCCGTAGGCATCGCCGGTGAAAGGCGAGGCGGTGCGCGGCGTCCACGATTCCCGGATCCAGTTCTCCGACACGACGCGCCGGCCGTCGATCGTTCCACCCTGCCGGTACATTTCGCCGAAGCGCAGGAGCGCACGCGGCGAGAGCGCCATCTCGTTGCCGCCGAGATAGATGCCCTGCGGATCGCGCGTCCAGGGCGCGACGGTGATGTCGAGCGGCTCGCCGAGCCAGTCGCGGGCCAAGTCCAGGGTGCTGCGCTTCGAGGCGCGCGTGAGCGCCGCGGAGAGAAGATGCGTGCTGCCGGTGGAATAGAGCATGCGCCCGCCGGGCTCGTCCACGAAGGGCCGCGAGAGAACGTAGCGGACCCAGTTGCCGCTGCTGATCCAGGCTCCGTAATTGCGGCCCGAGGTGCGCTCCAGCCCGGCCTGCATGGACAGCAGGTGCCCGATGGTGACCTGCCGGATCCGGGAATCGGCATCGGCGGGAATGCTCGGGCCCAGGATCGATGCCACCGGCTGGTCGACGCCCTGCAGGACCCCGCGCTCGATGGCGATGCCGACGAGGGCCGACATGACGGTCTTCGAGGCGGACTTGATGTTGGTCGGCCGGTCGAGCCGCGCGCCGCCGAAGGTCCGCTCGGCCAGGACGCGGCCGTTATGGGACACGATCAGCGCCCGCAGGTTCGCAAGCTCACCGGCCCGTTCGACCGACTCCTCGATGCGACCGGAATCCGGTGTGGGCGCCGGGGGCGGGGAGGCCGGCTGGGCCGTTGCGCCGGCGCCGGCCAGCAGGGCGAACAGCGTCAAGGCTGCCTTCTGTCGGGCGAAGCGTGAGAAGATGCTCATGAAACCGTCTGAAATCCTTTGGCCGGCGAACGAGATCCGAGATGGAAGGCCATCCGTGAGAGGCAACAGGCTCACACGTCATCGTGAGCGCCAGCCCTCCATGCGGCATTCCGCCCCCAGCCCTGCGCGGGCGGCATTTGTGCTTTGTTCGGCCGCGGCTTATTTGCATTTGAATTCGTAAATACAAGGCAATCCACATGTTGAAATCGTGGTTTACGCGCCCGCTCTGGCAGCGGGTCGCCGTGGGCTTTGCCCTCGGCATTCTGGCCGGCGTGCTGGCGGGCGAGCAGGCCGCCGTCTGGTTCAAGCCGCTCGGGGATCTCTACCTGAACCTCGTTCGGATGATCGTGATCCCGCTCGTGTTCTTCACCATCACGTCCAGTGTGGCGAAGCTCGCCGAGGCGGGCAACGTGGCACGCCTGGGCCTGCGCACCCTGTTCTGGTTCGTCGCCACCTCGACGATCGCCGTTCTGGTGGGCATCGCGTTCGGCCATCTCATCGATCCCGGTCTAGGCCTGTCCAACCTGCCCCTCGGCGAGGTGAAGCCGCGCACGATCCCGACCCCGCTCGAGGTGCTGATCGGCATCGTGCCGACGAACCCGATCAAGGCCATGGCCGACACCAACGTGCTGCAGGTTCTGTTCTTCGCCGGCATGGTCGGCGCGGCGCTCGTGTCGCTGGGCGAGAAGACCGCCGGCATCCGCGCTCTGGTCGACCAGGGCGCCACCCTGGTGTTCCGCATCACGCGCTGGGTGCTGCAGCTTACGCCCATCGGCACCTTCGGCCTCATCGCCTGGGTGGTCGGGCGCTACGGCCTGGCCTCGCTCCTGCCGCTCGGCAAGTTCATCGCCGCCATGTACCTTGCCTGCCTGTTCCACATCGTCGTGGTGTATGGCGGCCTGTTGAAGCTGCACGGGCTCAAGGTCGGGCGCTTCTTCCGCGGCGCGGCGCCGGCCATGCAGATGGCCTTCGCCACCTCGTCGAGCCTTGCGACCCTGCCCATGTCCCTGCGCGTCGCCGTCGAGAAGCTCGGCGTGCCGCAGAGCTATGCGAGCTTCGCCGTGCCGCTCGGCGCCAACGTGAAGATGGACGGCTGCGGGGCGATCTATCCGGCCATCGCGTCGATCTTCATCGCGCAGTATTTCGGCCTCGATCTGTCGCTGACCCAGTATGTGCTCATCGGACTGACGGCGGTTCTGGGCTCGCTCGGCACCGCGGGCGTGCCCGGCACCTCCATCGTCATGCTCACCCTGACCCTGAGCACCGCAGGCCTCCCACTGGAAGGCATCGGCTACATCATCGCCATCGACCGCGTCGTCGACATGATGCGCACGATGACCAACGTGACGGGCCAGATCCTCGTGCCGGTGATCGTCGCCAAGGAGGAGCGGGTTCTCGACCAGGCCGTCTATGACGGCGCCGTCGAGACGCCTGTCCCGGCCCGCAAGGCGGTGCTCGCCGCCGCCGAGTAAGGATACACAACCGGCCGGAGCGAGCCGTTCCGGCCGGTTTCACGTCCCGTGAAACAGAAGCCATGCTCCGTCGTTCTGCTCCCATCGGAGCATCGGCGGCATGGCGTCCCAGCACTCGTCCAAGAAAGTCGTCTATGCGGCGCTGGCAGGCAATCTGCTGATCGCCGTCACGAAGTTCGCCGCGGCCGCCTGGACGGGAAGCTCCGCCATGCTCAGCGAGGGCGTGCATTCCCTGGTCGACACGGGCAACGAGTTGCTGCTGCTTCATGGCCTGCGGCGCGCCTCCCGGCCGCCCGATCTGGCCCATCCCTTCGGATACGGCCGCGAGATCTATTTCTGGACCTTCATCGTCGCGCTGCTCGTCTTCGCTCTCGGCGCGGGCGTGTCCTTCTACGAGGGCCTTCGCCACATGCGCAATCCCTCCGCGATGGAGGACCCGACCGTCAATTATGGGGTGCTGGCGCTCTCCTTCGTGTTCGAGAGCGGATCCTGGTGGGTGGCCGTGAAGGAGTTCCGCCGGGCGAAGGGATCGCTCGGCTACCTCCAGGCCGTCCGGGAAAGCAAGGACCCGACGACCTTCACGGTGCTGTTCGAAGACAGTGCGGCGCTCATCGGACTCGCCATCGCGTTTTCAGGCATCTTCGCCGCGCATGCTCTCGAGATGCCGGAACTCGATGGGCTCGCCTCGATCGGCATCGGCCTTGTTCTGGCCCTGACCGCCCTGATGCTCGCACGGGAAACGAAGGGGCTGCTGATCGGGGAGCCGGCGCATTCCGACGTGCAGCGATCGATCCTCGCGGCTGCTCAGGCCGATCCGGCCGTCGAGCAGGCCAATGGCGTCATCACCGTGCATCTCGGCCCGCAGCAGGTGGTCGCCGCCCTGAGTGCGGATTTCGTCGACGACCTCACGACGGCCGACATCGAAACATGTGTCACCCGCCTGGAGGCGAAGATCAAAGCCCTCCATCCGGAGATCACGATGCTCTTCATCAAGCCGCAGACCACCGGCACCTACCGGCAACGGCGCCAGGCCATGGTCGAGGCGTCGGGCGGCCCCTGAGGCGGGCTCGAAAGCCCGCCGTCGATGGGCCGGTTCTCGCTCAGAACAGGAAGTCGGACGCGCCGACCAGCGCGAGCTTCACGTTGAGCAGGGTGATCGACTGGCCGTCGGCCTTGATCAGCACGTCGTCGGCCTTGCCGTCGCCGTCGGCGTTGAACTTGCTGATGGTGAGTTCCCGGAAGCTCAGATCGTTGCCGCGCAGGTCGATGCGGTCGCTGCCGTCCCGAAAGTCGGTGATCTTGTCCTTGCCCCACTGGCCCGAGAAGCGGAACGTGTCCGCATGCGCGCCGCCGGTGAGGATGTCGTTACCGCTGCTGCCGTTCAGGGTGTCCCTGCCGCTCTCGCCGTAGAGGCGGTCGTTGCCGGCATTGCCCGTGAGCGCATCGTTGCCGGTTCCGCCGTAGAGCCTGTCGTTGCCTCCATTGCCGAAGATCTTGTCGTTGCCGCCGTCGCCCAGGATGGTGTTGGCCGCGGACGTGCCCTTGAGGGTGTTGTTGCCCGCGGTGCCGCTGATCGGGGTCGAGGCAGGGGTGGGCGACGTGCCGGTTGCCGGGTCGACGAGATCGAGCTTCACGTTGGAGGCGCCGATGGTCACCTGCCGGGTCACGGAGGCGACGCCGCCACCCGAGAAGGTGACCGAATACGTACCGGCCGCAAGCGCCAGGCTGTAGCCGCCGGCGCTTCCCGTGGTGGTGCTGTACTGAGCGCCGCCTGCGCCGACGGCGGTCACCGTGAGCCCGCCGAGACCCTCGCCGATGTCGTAGAAGTGGTCGCCGTCCCGGTCGTCGAAGCTGACCCCGGTGAGGAACACGGAGGTGCCGGACAGGGCGAAGTTCTCGGTCACGAAGGCTCCGTCCCAGGTCTGGTAGGGGCCGGTGTCGAAGCCGATGCCGATCTCGCGGAACGTCCCGTTGAGGATGTTGGCCTTGTGACCCGGGCTGTTCATCAGATTCGTGTGCAGCAGCTCCACCTCGTCCTGAAGACCTTCGGGAGCCCGGATGCTGGCCCAGGCGATGTTCTCCGCGGACGCCCAGGACCCGGCGAAGGCGTAGCCCGCCTGCGTCATCCGCAGGGTCGGCGTCGAGCCGCCCGATCCGGTATGGGAGAACGTGTCGGTGGCGATCATCCAGCTGCTGTGCGCATCGGCCGATTCGTTGAGATCGCCGTTGAAGGCCAGCGGCTGAGCGCCTGTCGTCGCCCGTTCCCGGTTCACCAGTTCGAGCATCAATTGCTCGTAAGCCGTTGCCTGCGCCATGAAAAACCCCTTGTGGCTTATGAATAGTCCCGTGACCGGGCTTATGTCTTTGAGCCTGCGGCTTAGAGGCCAAATGGGAAAAAGTTGTGGCTCACATGCAACTTTGTTTCGCAATGGGCCGATCGGTCCCATTCGCGAGGAACGTTGCCCTACCGGCGCCGTAACCCTGACCTGCGCCATGAGAGGGAGATCGAGGGCGTATTCTGGGGTATAGCGGAGGCTGGAAACGCCTTAGGCCGGACTTGCGGCAAGCTTGACGGCATCACGAAGACAACACGATGACCCATCAGACGTCCGCCCTGTCCGCTGCGCCCCGGCCCGTGCCCGTGGAGCATGTCGCCGTTCCGATCTTGGCGGCGATCAGCGTCTCCCACATGCTGAACGATCTCATCCAGTCGCTGCTGCCGGCGATCTACCCGATCCTCAAGAGCAGCTTTCATCTCGATTTCGGTCAGATCGGGCTTCTCACGCTCACGTTTCAGCTCACGGCATCGCTCCTTCAGCCCCTCGTGGGCAATTTCACGGATCGGCGGCCGCAGCCGTACTCCCTGGTCCTCGGCATGGGCTTTACCCTCATCGGCCTGCTCACGCTCTCGCGGGCGGGCTCCTATCCGGTCCTGCTGCTGGCTGCCGCCCTCGTGGGCATGGGCTCCTCGGTCTTCCACCCGGAATCCTCCCGGGTGGCCCGCCTCGCATCGGGCGGACGGCATGGCCTGGCGCAGTCGGTGTTCCAGGTCGGCGGCAATGCCGGAACGGCCCTGGGGCCGCTGCTCGCAGCCTTCATCGTGGTCCCGTTCGGCCAGCCGAGCATCGCGTGGTTTTCCGTGGTGGCGCTCCTCGCCATGCTGATCCTGTTCGCCATCGGACGCTGGTATCAGGCCAAGCTCGCCGACATGCGCGCCAGGCCGCGTGCGGCCGAGGCCGGATCCCTGGTCTCGCGGCGGCGCATCGCCGCCTCCCTGGCGATCCTGATCCTGCTGGTCTTCTCGAAGGATTTCTACGTCGCGAGCCTGACCAACTACTTCACCTTCTACCTGATCTCGAAGTTCCAGGTCTCCGTGCAGGACGCGCAGATCTACCTCTTTGTCTTCCTCGGCTCGCTCGCCGTCGGTACGGTTCTCGGCGGGGCCGTCGGCGACAGGATCGGCCGGCGCTACGTGATCTGGGGCTCGATCCTCGGTGTCCTGCCGTTCACGCTCGCCATGCCCTACGCCAACCTGTTCTGGACGGCCGTCCTGAGCGTCACCATCGGGCTCGTTCTCGCCTCGGCCTTCTCGTCGATCCTCGTCTACGCGACGGAGCTCGTGCCCGGCCGCGTCGGCACCATCGCGGGCCTGTTCTTCGGCCTGTCCTTCGGCATGGCGGGCCTGGGCGCCGCGCTCCTGGGGCAGCTGGCCGACGCGACGAGCATCGAGACCGTCTACCGGGTCTGCTCGTTCCTGCCGGCCATCGGCCTCCTGGCCTATTTCCTGCCGAAGATCGAGAAGAAGCGCCTCTGAGTTTCGCTCGTCGGACTTCATCGCTCTCCACGTCATCACCGGCCTTGTGCCGGTGATCCCGATGTGAAGCGCGTCGCGTTTTTCCGGATCGGGATGGCCGGGACAAGCCTGGCCATGACCAGATGGGTGATAAGGCTGTCGCCGGCCATGCTCCGTCAGATCAGCGCGGCCCGCGCGGCGTCCTCCAGGGCCTTCATGGCCATGCGATAGGGGCCGGGTCCGTGGCTGATGCGGGCGACGCCGAGTTCCGCGAGCCGCGCGGCCGCCGGTGTCCTGGCGCTCACCATGATGTTGACCGGCAGGGTCGTCCCTTCGACGATGCGGGCGATCAGCCTGTCGTCGGCGAGCCCCGGTACGAAGAACCCGTCTGCACCGGCATCCGCATAGGCGCGGGCACGCTCCAGGGCCGTGACGACGAGACCCTCGTGCTGATCCGCAGGCGCGATCAGGAACACGTCCGTGCGCGCATTCAGAAAAGCCGGGATCCGGAGCCTGTCGGCGGCAGCTCTGGCGCCCTTGAGCCGGGCCGCCTGATCGGCGGCGTCGCGCAGGGTCGATTCACGGAACCCGTCCTCGAGATTGCAGCCGATCGCGCCGGCCTGCACGGCGCGGGCGACGTTGGCCCCGACCTCCTCGGGATCAGCCCCGTAGCCGCTCTCCAGATCGATGGTGACCGGAAGATCGGCCGCCGCCACGATACGCTCCAGATTGGCGACGGCGAGGGCGAACGGCATGTGCTCGCCGTCGTCGAAGCCATGCGCGGCCGCAACCGACCAGCTGCCGGTCGCAAGCGCCGTCGCGCCGCCTGCGGCCACCGCCTTGGCGCTGCCCGCATCCCAGACGTTGAACAGGACGATCGGCTTTCCCGGAATGTGAAGAGCCTTGAATGCTTTAGCCTTTGCGAGTTGGTCCGTCATGTCCTTGCCCCTTGAAAAATCGCCGATGCGAAACGCCGCTCGTGTTCGAGCAGCCATTGCTTGCGCCAGATCCTGCCGCCGTACCCAGTCAGCGATCCATCGGCCCCGATCACGCGATGGCAAGGAACGATGATCGCCACCTGGTTGGCGCCGTTCGCCCGCGCCACCGCGCGGGGCGCATCGGGACGATCAATGAAGCGGGCGATCTCGCCGTAGCTGCGCGTGTGCCCGACGGGGATCTGGCGCAGCGCCTCCCAGACCGTGGCTTCGAACGCCGTGCCCGTCTGAGCGATCGGCACGGTGAAGCACGCGGAGCGCCCGGCAAAATACTGCTCCATCTGCTCCGCCAGCGCATCGAGCATCGGGTGCCGCCCGAACGAGATCGGCCCGACGCGCTTGCGCAGGCGGTCGATCTCGGTCGGAAGCGCCTTGCGCTCGGCGAATTCGAGCAGGTGCACGCCGGCATCGTCAGCCACGGCCAGCATGGCCCCGATAGGCGTGTCGATCCATTGCGCGGTCAGGATCTGCCGAGTCGGCATGCGGATCGGAGCATCGCCGATGAGACGGCTGACCGCATCGCGAAACCCGCTGCCGGACTCGTACCCGGCATCGAGTTGGGCCTCCATCACCGAGCCTCCCTGCTGCAACGTGTTCACCGCGAGCCCCAGCCGCTGCGAGCGCGCATATTGCACGAACGTCACGCCGTATTCACGCTGGAACGCGCGGCGCACCGTGGAGGGGTCGTAGCCGAGCGCCCGCAGATCCTCGGCGCTCCACCGCCGCTCCGGCTCGGCCCTGATCCTGTCCCGCACGGCATCGAGCGCGCCGCTCGTCGGGCGCTTGAGGTCGAGGGGCCTGCAGCGCAGGCACGGGCGAAAGCCCGCGTCCCGGGCGGCGTCCCGGCAGGAGAAGAACACCACGTTCTGGCGCTTCGGCTTCCGGGCCGGGCAGGTCAGGCGGCAGAAGATGCCGGTCGTCTTCACGCCCACATAGGCGAACCCGTCATAGGACGGATCGCGGGCCATCAGGGCGGCAAAGAGAGTGTCGTCGTCGCGGAGCATGGGCATGACCTTGTTCTAGCGCAGCCGCCGGGGCCGTGTCGCCGGAAACGAGGCGTGTATTTTCCTTTCCGTCCCTGCGTCCTCAGCGGGCCTGGGCCACGTCCACGCTCAGGCGCATCTCCGGGTGGATGCCGCAGATCACGTCGTAATGGCCGGGCTGATCGAAACCGATGGTGACGGTGTCGCCCGGGTTCTGGGCGTCGGAGCTGAAGCTCTTGCCCGGCCCGTCGAGGCGCACGTTGTGAACGCGGGTATCGTCGTTGAGGATGCGCAGGGCGTCGCCCGCCTTCAGGATGACGGCGCCGGGCGTGAAGCGCCGGTCCTTCTGGCTGATCGTGGAGGCCGAGACCGCATCGGCAACCGCTCCCAGGGCCATCGTCCGCGCCGGCAGGCTCGCCGGGCGGGGAGGATCGTCGCTGGACAGGGTGTTGAGGAACGCGACGAGCTGCGCCCGTTCGCCCGCGCTGAGCGCGATCCTCCGTGGAAGATCGGCCGAGAGGGTGGAGCGCTGAACCACGCGGTCGGCATAATGGTCGACCACATCCTCGAACGTGGTGAGCGAGCCGTCATGCATGTAGGGAGCCGACCAGACGCGCTCGCGCAGGCTCGGCGTCTTGAAGGCGTGATCCGCCGCACCGACGCCGAGAACGGGTCCGCGGCCCTTGTCCCCGCTCGTCAGGCCGATGTCGTGAAAGGCTTCATCGGTGAAGCGCCAACCCTGATGGCAGGCCACGCATCCAGCCTTGCCGACGAAGAGGGAGAAGCCTGCCAGCTCGTCGGGCTCCAGGGCCGTGTCGTCGCCCTTCACCCAGCGGTCGAACCGGGTTTCCGGCGAGACGAGCGTACGCTGGAAGGCCGAGAGGGCCTTGGCCAGATTGGCCTGAGTCACGGCGGGATCGTCCGGGAAAGCCCGCGCGAATTCTTGACGCATCTGCGGATCGGCGGACAGCGCGCGCAGGGCCGTCTGAAGGTTGCCGGCCATCTCCCGCGCGTTCTCGATGGGCACCATGGCCTGCGTCTCCAGGCTCGGTGCCCGACCGTCCCAAAAGAAGGACAGGCCCCAGGCCAGGTTCCAGAGAGGGGGCGTGCGCCGGTCGAGAGGCTGTCCGTCGTGGCCGACATGACGGTCGACGCCGTCGGAGAAGGACAGCTCGGCCTGGTGGCAACTCGCGCAGGCCAAGTCGCCGGCGCCCGACAGGCGGGCATCCTCGAACAGCTTCGCGCCGAGCGCCACCTTCTCCGGCGTGGCCGGATTGTCGCCCGGTGTCGGCGTGTGGTCCGGACGCGCGAAGACCTGGCGCCAATGGGCGATGTCGAGCGGAGCGGGCGTGTCTGCCGCTCCGCCGACGAGAGCCGCGAGCGCAAGGCCCGCAAGCACCCGGCCGGTGCGGGAGAGCCCTTTGCGCAGCATGGATGTCAAAGCATCGGACCCATTTTGGGGACCGGTGCTTTTTCTCTCAGCTGGCGCATCGCCCCCACGGAAAACCGGACCCACTTTTCCGAACGATGCGCTAGTGGAAGTTTCCGAGCTGCAGCTCGAACTTCGAGACGTCGCTCAGGAACTGGCTGGTGTCCTTGACGGCCTGCTTGGGCGGCGTCACGGCCGGGAAGGTGGCCTTCAGGTCGGCGAGGCTCGCCTGCAGGGCCTTGACCGCATCGGCGTTCTTGGCGGAGGCCGCCTGCGCGACCGTTCCGACGAGGCGGTCCACCTCCATCACGAAGCCGCGGGCGTCCTGATATTCGACCACATTGGCGATGCGGCCCTTCTCGACGGCCTCTTCATATTCGTCGGCGGCCTGCTGCAGAACTTCGAGAGCGGTTTCGAGCACGAAGTAGGTGCCGTTCTCCTCCTTGGCCCTCACGGCGGTCTCGGCGGCGGCCAGACGCTCGTCGATGACGGCGCGGGCACGGGCATAGGCCTCCTTGTTCTTCGCCTTCACGGTCTGTGACAGGGACTTCAGGGCCGCCTGGAAGGGAGCGATGTTGAAGGTCTTCAGCTGGTCGCGGATGCTGCCGTAGATTTCCTCCTCCGGGTGAAGGAAGTGGGGCAGGGCGTCGGCCCAGCGGCCGGCCTCGATCAGCTCGGCGCCGACCAGGAGATGGCCCCGGATCATCTCGACGCCGCGATAGACGTGGATGGGCGGTGGCAGCTGAGCGGCGCCGCCTCCTTCGCCTCCTTCACCCTCGCCGCCCGCGGTCGCGGCCGGCGCCGCGTGACCCTGGTGCTGGGCGAGGTGGAGCAGAGCCCGATCGGCCTTGGCCTCGATCCCGGCCTGAGGCTGAACGGGCAGGGCCGTCGCCTGCGCGACGGCCGGCGCAGCAACCAGGACGGCGGAGCTCAGGCCCGCCCAAATCTTCCGTTTCTTCATGGTTTCCCCTCGCCGCGGCAGGCGCCGGCAGCTAGTTTAGAACGACTAAAAACTATGTGTCTTTACAAGGATTTAGCTACCGAATATGGGGTTTTCTGGCAAGCCCGGAGGTGCCCATTCATGCTCATCACGATTGCGGATGTCCTCCCCCCGGCCGACCTCGAGGAGGTCCGGGTAACCTTGGGCGCCATGCGTTTCGAGGACGGCCGTGCGACGGCCGGATGGAGCGCGAGGCTCGTCAAGGATAACGAGCAGGCCCGTGAAGGCGCCGCGCTCACGCTGCTCCGCGAGAAGGTCTCGGCAGCGATTCTCGGCAATGACGTCTTCAGCCTCGCCGTGCGCCCCAAGGTCCTGACGCCGCTGACCTTCGCCCGATACGGCGAGGGCAGAGCCTATGGCTCGCATGTGGACAATCCGCTGATGAACGGCATCCGCACCGATGTGTCCTTCACGCTCTTCCTGGCCGATCCGGAATCCTATGACGGCGGAGAGCTCGTGATCGAATCGGTCTCCGGCGAGGAGGAGGTGAAGCTGCCGGCAGGCCACCTCGTCGCCTATGATACGACGAGCCTGCACCGGGTCGCGCCCGTCACCCGCGGCGAGCGGGTCGTGGCCGTGGGCTGGGCCCAGAGCTATGTGCGCGACAGCGCCCGGCGCGAGCTCCTGTTCGATCTGGAGACGGCCAAGCGCAACCTGTTCGCGCAATCCGGGAAAACACCGGAATTCGACCTCTTGGCGAAGAGCAGCGCCAACCTGTTCCGAATGTGGGCGGAGGTTTGAGGGCCGCCCGAGGGAGTTCTCCGAACCATGACCCGGCGCCCAACCGGGAATTCCCCACCCACGTCATTACCGGGCTTGTCCCGGTGATCCCAGTTGTTGAAGCGCCGCGCTTCACCGGATCGAGATGGCCGGCACAAGGCCGGCCATGACGCGCGGCGGCTCGCGAAAGGGCAAGTCGCGCGAACGGACAGCCCCTACTGCCACGAATAGTTGAAGCTCACGCTGATGCGCTCGCTCTCGGCCTCGTTCAAGGGCACCTCGTGGCGCAGCCAGCTTTCCCAGAGCAGGACCGTCCCGGGGACCGGCTTCATATAGGCGAATTGCCGGTTCTCCGGACGGGCCTTGGCTTTGCGCGGCGGGGCCGCCATCATGAAGCCGAGGCGCGGATCCTCGAGCTTGAGCGCGCTCGCGCCTTCCGGGATCGTCACATAATAGGTTCCGCTGATCACCGAATGCGGGTGGATGTGCGAGGTGTGGATGCCGCCGGGAGGAAGAATGTTGATCCACAGGCTGTCGAGCACGAGCTTGCGGCCCTGGAGATCGAATTCGAGCTCCTTGGCGAAGGCCGCCACGTGCTTGTCGAGGTCCTTCAGGAGCTCGCCGAAGACGGGCACCCGCCATGGCAGATCGTTCAGGGACGCGTAGGAGGTGTAGCCCGGATAGCCGTGCTTGTCGCACCAGCGCTGGCCGGCCTCGTCGTCCTCGGCGATGGACAGGCAGGCGGCCTCCAGCTCCGCGTTGCGGCTCTCGGCCTTGGCGCCCGTCATCTCGGCGCGGTAGACTTTGGTGACGAAAAGCGTATCGATGCTTGCCATGGCTTGGCTCTATTCCGGCGGCCGGCTTCTGTCAAAGCCATTGCCCTTTCGGGCCGGGCATCCCAGCTTTGATGATGGAAAGTTTTCCCGCGGCTTGAAGGATCCGCGGGGGCAACACACCTTGGCCATATGATGTCACCCTCCCTCGCTCCGATCTCTTCGGATGACCTGCTGACGATGGCGCGAAGCCTCGACGCAGAAAGCCTCGCGCGCGTCATCGCCCTGCGGGACTGGCTGATCACGGTCGCGGGTCAGATGGAGGATCCCAACGAGGTGCTGTCGGGCTTCCTCGATCGTCTGATCGAGCTCGGCCTGCCGGTCGACCGGGCGGTCTCGGCCATCGAGACGCTGCATTCGGAATATGCGGGCATCGGACGCTTCTGGACCCGGGAGGAGGGGACCGTCGTCCGCTATCTGCCCCATGGGGACCGCCGCGAGACCGTCTACCAGACGAGCCCCTTCGCCCACGTGAACCGCACGGGCGAGTGGCTCGTCCTGGATCTCGCGAACACCCCGGACGACCTGTTCCCGATCATCCCGGAGCTGAAGGAGGCCGGCTACCGTCACTACGTGACCATCCCGATCCGCTTCACCAACGGGGCCGAGAACGCGATCTCGCTCGCGACGCGGTCGTCGCAGGGCTTCGGTACGCGGGAGCTGACGATCCTGCGCATGGTGATCCCGTCCTTCGCCCTCGTGACCGAACTGCGCGCGACGAGCAACCGTCTCGACGAGGTGCTGCGCATCTATGTGGGGGACGATCCTCACAAGGCGATCCTGTCGGGCGCCATCCAGCGCGGGCAGGTGACGCGAATCCGCTCGGCCATCCTGTTCGCCGACATGCGCGACTACACGCATATCTCCTCGACCCTGAGCCCCGAGAGCGCGGTCGATCTCCTGAACAACTATTTCGACTGCCTCGTGCCGCCCATCGAGGACGAGGGCGGCGAGGTGCTGAAATATCTGGGAGACGGGCTTCTCGCCATCGTGCGCGACAAGGGCGACGACACGGGCGGGGCCGCGCAATCGGCCCTCACCGCGGCCACGAAGGCGCTGCGCCGCGTCGAGGCGGCCAACAACGAGGGCCGCTTCCCAGTGCCGATCAATGTGGGCTTCGCGCTCCATCACGGCGACGCGGCCTACGGCAATGTCGGGTCCGGCCAGCGCCTGGATTTCACGGTGATCGGGCGCGACGTGAACCTCGCCAGCCGCATCGCGGAGCTGAACAAGAGCTTGGGCGAGCCGCTCCTCATGTCCAAGCCCTTCGTCGAGCATCTCTGGGGCAATCCCTCGCCGCTCGGCGCCCACGCGGTCGAAGGGTTCGCGGAGGCGGTCGAAGTCTACAAGCCTTGAGAGTTGCCGCGCCCGTGCGGCGCGTCGAGAGCGAGGATCGGTCCCGCCGGCACGATGCCCGTGGGATTGATGGTCCTGTGGCTCTCGTAATAATGCCCCTTGATGTGCGCCATGTTCACCGTCTCGGCGATGCCGTCCGTCTGGTAGATGTCGCGCAGGTAGCCTGAGAGATTGGGATAGTCCGCGATGCGGCGCAGGTTGCACTTGAAGTGCCCGACATAGACCGGGTCGAAGCGCACCAGGGTCGTGAACAGCCTGATGTCGGCCTCAGTCAGCCTGTCGCCGCAGAGATAGCGGCGGGAGGACAGGCGCTCGTCGAGCCAGTCCAGGGTCTCGAAGAGCGGGCGAACCGCCTCCTCGTAGGCCTGTTGCGTGGTCGCGAAGCCCGCCTTGTAGACCCCGTTGTTGACGGTGTCGTAGATGCGGGCGTTGAGGCTGTCGATCTCCTCCTTCCGGTCCTGCGGGCAGTAATCGCCCGGCGTGGCGCCGATTCCGTCGAAGGCCGAGTTCATCATGCGGATGATCTCGGCGGATTCGTTGCTCACGATGCTCCCGGTCGCCTTGTCCCACAGCACCGGCACCGTCACGCGGCCGGTGTAGTCGGCCTGCGCGGCCGTGTAGACCTGGTGGAGATACCGCGCCCGGTTGATCGGGTCCGGAACGACGCCTGGGCCCTCGTCGAAGGTCCAGCCGTGCTCCAGCATGCGCCAGTGCACGACGGAAAGGCCGATCATCCCCTCGAGGCCCTTGAGCCTGCGCATAATCAGGGTGCGATGGGCCCATGGGCAGGCGAGCGACACGTAGAGATGATAGCGTCCGGCCTCCGCCTTGAAGCCGCCGTCCCCGGTCGGACCCGGCGAGCCGTCGGAGGTGACCCAGTTCCGGAAGGCCGATGCCTTGCGCACGAAGCGTCCGCCGGTGCTCTTGGTGTCGTACCATTGGTCCTGCCAGACGCCGTCGATCAGCAGCCCCATCCTGTCCTCCCTGTCCGGCCTGACCCAGGCGATCCGATTCGGCCGTGAAAGCAGACAGATGGTCGAACCCGGCAGGGGTCAAGAGGGGCTACGGGTTTCAAGGGTCGTCGGAGGGCCATGCGACAGCCGGCCCGGACAGGCACTGGCGAAACCGACTTGACGGCTTTTGAGATGTATTACAGGAACATGGTCGGTCCCCTTGCGGGGCCGCTCCTCTCGTCGGGACCCCAGGTTCGGACGAGAGCCACGCCTTCCGCCATGCAAGGGGTGACGGAAGGCTTCCTCTCCCTTAGAGGTTCCCTTGCCTTCCTCGGAAGGGCCTGTAGCTCAATGGTTAGAGCCGGCCGCTCATAACGGTCTGGTTGCAGGTTCGAGTCCTGCCGGGCCCACCACCTCCACGCCGAGGCTCTGTCTTCTCGATGAAATCAGCCTTCGGACGATGCCCTAGGGAGCAAGGTTGAACGCCTGCTTGATGCCCAGGACGATCCCGTTCACGGCCACGCTGGCGAGAATGAGCCCCATGACCCGGCTGATGACGCTGGCGCCTGCGTCGCCGATGAACTTGATGATCCGAGACGCCATCAGCATGAGCGCCAGGGTGACGAGCAGGACGAGCGCCATCTGGGCGACCGTCTCGGCCTGTTCGGAGACATCGAACTTGCTGTTGTCCGTGAGAGACACGACCGCCAGCATGGCGCCCGGACCGGCGATGGAGGGAATGGCCAGCGGGTAGATCGACCGATCGACATCCGAGGTGGCGATATCCTTCTCCTCGGACTCCGCTTTCGGCTCCCCGAAGATCATCGTCAGGGCAAACAGGAAAAGGACGATGCTGCCCGCGATCTGGAAGGCGTCGAGATTGATGTCCATGGCCTGAAGCAGCACCTGGCCGGCGACCACGAAGAACAGGAGGACGAAGAAGGCCGCCACCGTGGCCCGCAGAGCCGTTCGCCGGGCGGCCGCGGCACTCATGCCGGCCGTGACGGCCAGAAACACCGGAAGAGTTCCGATCGGGTCGATGACGACCCACAGGGTGATCAGGTCGGTGAAAAACTGGCTCATCGGCACGCGTCCTCGATGGTGACGAATCAATAAAGCCCGCCAGGGGCGCAAAGCCAAGCTCGTCGGAACGGCGCGGCGCGTTGGCAGAGCCCCGGGTCATGCTGCGTTCGATGCGCACGGCCCGGACTTGCGTTCGGGATCGCCCGTCGTGGTAATCTCCCGGTCGACGACAGGAGCATCCAATGACGGGTCGAGCGGATAGCCACAGAAGCCCTGTGCGTGGGCTTCTGTGCCCCAATGCCGAGAAGTCGATATCGCTGGCGCTCCAGGGCGGCGGCGCACACGGGGCCTTCACCTGGGGTGTGCTCGACTACCTTCTCGAGGACGGGCGGCTCACCATCGAGGCGATCACGGGGGCGAGCGCCGGCTCCATGAACGCCGTCGTGCTCTTCGAGGGATGGCTCGAAGGGGGACGGGACGGCGCGCGCGAGCAGCTGCGCACGTTCTGGAAGCGGGTGAGCCTCGACGGCGTGCTCTCGCCGCTCCAGCGTTCTCTGTTCGACCGTCTGCTGAGCTACTGGAGCGTGAGCGAATCCTCCCATCTCTGGTTCGATGCATGGTCGCGGGTCGCAAGCCCCTACGATCTGAATCCTCTCGACATCAATCCTTTGCGCGACGCCCTGAACAGCCTGATCGATTTCGAGCGGGTCAGAGCCTGCAAGGATGCGAAGCTGTTCATCGCGGCAACCAATGTCTGGTCCGGGAAGATCCGGATCTTCAAAGGCCCGGAATTGACCGTCGACCACGTGCTGGCATCGGCCTGCCTGCCGATGATCTTCAGGGCCGTCGAGATCGACGGGGTGCCATACTGGGATGGCGGCTATACGGGCAATCCGGCGCTGTTTCCGCTCTTCTACGAAACGATGTCGGACGACATCCTGCTGGTCCAGATCAATCCGATTGAGCGCCGCTCGACCCCGAGGACCGTGCAGGAGATCCAGAACCGCCTGACCGAGGTCACCTTCAACGCCAACCTGCTGCAGCAGTTCAGGTCGATCGAGTTCGTGACCCGGCTCATCGACGAGGGAAAGCTTTCGACCAATGACTACAAGCGGGTCTTCATGCACCGGATCCACGGAGGTGAAAATCTCGACGAATTCACCGCCGCGTCGCGGCTCAGCGCCCAATGGAGCTTCTTCAAGGAGTTGAAGGATCTCGGCAGAAGGGCCGCCCGCACATGGCTTTCCGACAATTACCGTCACATCGGGCGGAAAAGCACCCTCGACCTGCGCGACGCCTATACCTGACCACCTAGCCAACCGGCTAGGTGGTCACGGACCCGGGGTCTTCCCATCATTAGGCCTCGGTTCCTCTCTCGGTTCTCACGGATATGGTGTCGACCCGTCCAGCGCAGGCAGGCTTTGCAACCCTCCCGTATCAATGTTGCGCATCTTGTCAGGCGCGCAACGATGCCTAGTATTGCATCGCAACAAGAACAGAAGCTCTCCCGCGCGCCATCGCGGACAGAGTCATAAGCCGACATTCGAAAGTCCGGTGCTGCGTCGATAATGCCGTTCAGGAGGTTACGCATGCGCTTTCCTCGGTCCTTGGTTGTTTCCAGCGTTCTGTTCTCGTGGATTGCATCGGCGAACCTGGCCCTGGCTCAGGGTGGCCCCGCGCAGCCGCCACCGCCGGTGACGGTCGCGAAGCCCGTCGTGAAGGATATCGTCGAGCGGACCGATTTCATCGGACGGTTCGAGGCCATCGATCAGGTCGACATCAGGTCGCGTGTGTCCGGGTACCTCGACAAGGTCCACTTCCAGGACGGCACCTTCGTCAAGGCGGGCGATCTCCTCTTCACCATCGATCCGCGTCCCTACCGCAACACGCTCGAGCAGGCGCAATCGGCCGTCACCTCTTCGCAGGTCCGCCTCGAATTCGCGCAGAGCGATCTGGATCGCGCCGAGCAGCTGCGTCGGACCGGCAACATCGCCGACCAGCTTTTCGACCAGCGCCGGCAAGCCTTTCTGACCGCCAAGGCGGAACTGGACCGATCCCAGGCGGCCCTGCGGCAGGCCCAGCTCGACGTGGAGTTCACTCAGATCAAATCACCCCTGTCGGGACGCATTTCGCGCAAGCTCGTCTCCGAGGGCAATTTGGTCAATGCCAACGAGACGATCCTGACGAACGTCCTCTCGCTCGATCCGATTCAGTTCTATTTCGATGTCGACGAGCGTTCGTATCTTGCCTATTCACGCCAGGCGCAGGGCGGGACCAAGACATCCGCCAACGGCGAGACGAACGAAGTCGTGCTCACGCTGACGGACGAGCGGCTCGGACAGCGCAAGGGACTGCTCGACTTCGTGGACAACCGGCTCGACGCGGCCAGCGGTACGATCCGCCTGCGCGCCGTGTTCGAGAACAAGGACATGTTCCTCACCCCCGGGCTGTTCGGCCGCGTGACGGTCGGCGCTTCTGATCCGTATCAGGGGATCCTCCTGCCCGACGAGGCGATCGGCAGCGACCAGGACCGGCGGGTGGTCTACGTGGTGGGCGAGAACAACATCGTCAATCTCAAGCCCGTGCGGATCGGTCCGCGGATCGACGGCTACAGGGTCATCCGTGACGGACTGACCGGCAACGAGACGGTGGTCGTGAACGGCCTCGTCCGGGTCCGGCCCGGTGCGCCGATCACGCCCCAGATGACGACCCTTCCCCCGACCCGGGAACGAAACGGCAGCTGATCTTACGCGAGGAGGGCGCTTCCATGCGCTTTGCCCATTTCTTCGTCGACCGTCCCATCTTCGCGACAGTCCTGTCGGCGCTCTTCCTGATCATCGGCGGGATCGCCTACTCGACCCTGCCGGTCGCGCAATACCCCGAGATTGCGCCGCCAACCGTCGTCGTGCGTGCGAGTTATCCGGGAGCCGATGCGCAGACGGTCGCGGCAACGGTCGCCACGCCGCTCGAACAGCAGGTCAACGGTGTCGAGGACATGCTGTACATGTCCTCCTATTCCACCGGCGACGGTGCCATGGCGCTGACGATCACGTTCAAGC
>NZ_JAGPUP010000473.1:0-21120 GCF_018069605.1 Microvirga sp. HBU67558
CCACAGCTTGAACGCTGAGCCCACCTTAACCGCTCCACCGAATAACGAATTCGCCAGCAGTATCCAACGCGAGGGAAGATCACCGTGACCCTCCTGCAGGCGCCCACGGCACGAGATCTGGGCGCCGCGAACCGGGAGCACTGGACGAGCTTGCGCCAGCGTCTGCAAAGAGGCCGCCGCGCACGAACCCTGCGCACCCGCTTTCGGCACGATCCCGTCGTCTATAAGGCAGCACTTGAACAGCAGGCCGGCCAGCTAGCTTTGCCTTCCAATTTTTTCTAACACTCGTCAGGTTATCGAAAGCTGTTGGCGTTAGCTTGAGGAGGTGGATGCCTACGCGGCATCGCCGCCCGTCCATAATGAAGATAAACGCCGGAGTACCCGATGGTCTCAGCAATTGGAAGTTTTGGCAGCTTCGGTGTGTCCTTGGCCCGCGCAGGGGGCCATGGAACGCCCCATCCTGAAAAGCCGGTTGATCCTAACGAGCCATCAGATCCTAACAAACCGGTCAGGGGGCACGATCCGACGGATGTCCCATCCGATTCCGGCGACGGCTCGCGAGCTGCATCAGAACAAGAGGCCTTCGAACTGGCGCTCAGAGCGGTTGCGCTCACTATAATGAACGATGTCATGGCTGATGCCGAGGAGGCTATGGCAGAGACCGAAGAGGATACCTGACGCTGGATAGTCCTCGTCAGGAAGCAGCGTGCCGTTGATTACGGCACAATTCGAAGAAAGGAAAGCAATATGCCTGGTATTGGAGGAACCGCTGGTAGCGGCGCTAGTACAATTCTTTCGGCGGCTGGGAGCGCAGCTACCAAAACGGCGGGCGCTGCTACGTTCCAGGCCCAACTTGCCGATCTGGCAGCGGTTAGCGCCGAAGCTACGGCTAGGAGCATGCAGCTGCGCACGCTTACGACGGAGCTCTCGACAATCAAGAAGGCGGCCGACGAACGCGCTACGTGATGTCTGACGCCGGCCTTAGGTAGTCTCGATCGCACTACTTGGTGGCGCGATGTAGAGCTGAAACGGGCCGCACGGCGATTGCCGTGCGGCTCCTCTCCTTGTTCGGAAGAATATCCTTGGACGACGCGGTTTGCCTTCATTTCGAAGTTCTATCGGGCCTCTATTGCGGGCTGACCGGAACGCTGGCTCCAGGGACGAACGTAATAGGTAGCGGCCTTGATGCCGACATCGTCTTCGTCGAGCAGGGACTCGCGCCGAATCATCTTCGTATCACTCTTCGAGCCAATTCGATCGAGGTGGAGGCCCTTGGCGCTGGATGCAACGTGGAGAGCCGCGGGAGTATTGCCGCGGGTGAGTTTAGTCTTGTTCCTCTTCCGGCCATCACTGACCTAGGCGCGATGTCGATACTCTGGTCGGCACAGGGTGCAGCGCCAGCTGGTTCAAGAGTTGCGTCCCGCGTCGCGATCCCTGTGCCAGCTCTCGTGTTACTGGGCTCGATCGGGATCGGAGTAGTCTCAGCGGTTCTCTCCTACTACGGCAGCGCCCGGGCATCGAGCGCCAATTCAACTAATGCCAAACCTGAATCCAAACTGACCTACGACCAAACCGATGATCAGACTACCCTGGCAGCTGCTAAAGACCTGCAACAAGCAATCGATAAAGCAGGCCTTCTCAACATTAAGATCGGCTCCGCAAAGGGTGTTGTTACCGCTGAAGGCACCGTCACGTCCGCATCGGCCACGCGATGGCAGCAGGTTCAGCGGTGGTTCGATCAACACACGAAGGGCGCTCTAACACTGGTCAATAGGGTAATCACCAAGGAGGAGAAGTCGCCGTCCGCAATCGCAGTTGAAGCGGTTTGGCGCGGACCCTCGCCCTATGTTGTCGTCAAGGGTGAGAAGTATTTCATCGGGGCGCTTTTGGACGATGGATGGACAGTCGATCGGATCGAGGACAGGCAGGTGCTGCTGAGCCGAAATGGCCGCCTTGCTTCTCTCCCGTATTAGATGATTCCGGTCTTTAGGCAAATTTTAAGGAGAACTCCGTTTGCCAAGCCGCCACGCTTACCCTGTCGCCCCCGGAAGTCGGGCGCTGCGTGAAGGCGTTGTCGTCCCGCAGAACCAGTTACGGCGGGCGTGCCTACCCCGGTGGAACCGGAAGCAGCTTGGCTGGAGGCCCGCCGAAGGCGGGACCGGGCCTGGCGCCAGGCTACACGATAACAGACCACGGTTCCAAACCGGGAATGTCGTGCTTATCCCCAAGCAGCAGCGCGATTTGCTCGGCAGCCTTTCCTACGTCTGCCACGCTTGCCCGCAAAGCACGCGAAACCTGCCCCTGCTGCAGTTCGCCTCTCATGCTGGGTTGTGGTTGCTCGACTTTTGCGGTTTCCAGCCCATACGCTCGCCTCGGACCACTTCGGCGGGGACTCTAACGGTCCTGCACAGAACGGATGCATCTGGTAACCAGCCGTTCTCGCGACCTTTCAGTCTCAAGCGTCGCGATGGGTGGTGGATCTTCGAAAGCTGTTTAGCAGCATAGCGATTCTCAAACGATCACGAATGGAGGCTCCATGGCCAACATCATGCGTAACCTGATCCAGCGCGCGCCGGCCAACCCGGACCTCACGGTCGCGCTGATGCTAATTCTGGCCATAGCTATGATGGTGATGCCAATACCTCTTATTGTGATCGACGCTCTGATCGGGTTCAATATGGGATTGGCCGTACTGCTGCTAATGGTTGCTTTGTATATCAGCACGCCACTCGAATTTTCCTCTCTGCCCGGCGTTATCTTGATTGCAACGGTCTTCCGTCTGGCGCTCACCATCGCAACAACGCGGATGATCCTGGCCGAAGGGGAGGCAGGCAGCATCATTCACACGTTCGGTGAATTCGTGATCTCAGGCAATATCGTGGTCGGTATTGTTATATTTCTGGTTGTGACTATGGTGCAGTTCATCGTCCTCGCGAAGGGCGCCGAACGAGTAGCAGAAGTGGCGGCGCGCTTCACGCTCGACGCTCTGCCGGGCAAGCAAATGGCGGTCGCCGCAGAGTTACGAAATGGCGACATCGATGCCGACGAATCTCGGGCACGGCGCAGCGCATTGGAGAAGGAAAGCCAACTTTACGGTGCTATGGATGGTGCGATGAAATTTGTGAAGGGCGACGCTGTTGCCGGGCTGGCGATTATTTTCATCAACGCGCTGGGTGGGATTTCGATTGGCCTGCTTTCGAAGGGTATGCCCTTCGGCGAGGTGCTGCGTCATTATACCCTACTGACCATAGGCGACGCGCTAATCTCGCAGATTCCGGCCCTCCTGCTCTCAATTACCGCGGCGACAATCGTAACCCGTGTGACCGGGGCAGGGAGCCTTAACCTTGGAACCGACATAGTCAATCAACTCACGGGCAGTAAGCGAGCATTGCGGCTTGCGGCCGTTGTTTTGGTTGCGATGGGGCTCGTTCCTGGTTTTCCTCTGCCCGTCTTTCTTATCTTAGCCGCGATCTTCGCCGCGGCAAGCGTTGTCAAGGGTAATGGGCTGGGCGCGGGAGGCACCGCTTCTACAACTGCAGCGTCAGAGGAGCCTCAGAACGAAACCATGCCGTCGGAGGCATGTCCGATTGTCCTCTTCCTTGCGCCGGACCTTATGCGTGCGATCAATCAAGTCGAACTACAACAGCACATTGCGCGCGTTTCTCAATTAGTCTCCGCCGATCTCGGCATTATCGTCCCCCGTATTCCTGTCGCTGCCGATCAGCAGCTGCTGGGTTCACAGTTCAGGATAGATATCGAGAGCGTGCCGGTCGAGCAGAATTCGATTAATCCGACAGAGTTAACGCTCAAAGACGAGCTCGCGAACATTGAATCGAGTGGCATTCCCTTCCGGCATGATCCACAAGCAGACGCTATCTGGGCCGAACAAAGCTTTGCACCGGCTCTCAAAGCTGCTGGCATCAGGTATCACCATCCAAGCGAACTCCTCGCGCTACGTGTCCAAACGACGTTGACCCGCTATGCATCGCGCTTGATCGGCATCCAGGAGACCAGCCGGTGGATGGGCCGGATGGAGCGGGATTATGCTGATCTGGTGAAGGAGGTGCTGCGGACGACACCGATACCTCGGATCGCCGATGTACTCCGCCGCCTGCTGGATGAAGGTGTCCCGATCCGCAACTCTCGCATCGTGTTGGAGGCATTAGCCGAATGGAGCGAGCGTGAGCAAAATGTCGCCCTTCTCACGGAATACGTGCGCTCTTGTATGAAACGCCAGATCTGTCACCGCAATGCCAACAGACACGGAATCGTGGCCGCCTTGATTATCGAACGTGAAACTGAGGATTTGGTGCGCAGTGCGGCTCGAGACACAGCGGCAGGCCCCACGCTGGTACTAGAAGATCGGCAAAGCGAAGCTCTGGTGTCACAGATGCGTCAGGTTCTTTCCAGCACGGCGTCGGATCAGACCAACCCTGTCGTATTAACTTCGATGGATGTCCGACGCTTCGTCCGCGGTTTTCTCATGCGGAATGGGATCGATCTCTCTGTGCTCTCCTACCAGGACCTTGCGTCCGACTTCACGATTCAGCCCGCTGGATCGGTTACACTCCGCCTGGAAACGCTAGAGGGCCGTCAGGGGAAGCTCGCGATATCCGCGTTGCCATCAACGGATGGCGAAAGCACATGATGAAAGGTGAGAACTAGACATGTATTCGTATAGGATTGTAGGCTCATTGGCATTTCTTTCGTTTCGCTTGAAATCAGTTCTCGTCGCCGTACTTGCCATCCTTCCTCTCGGCGGTTGCGCGAGCTGGAGTAAGCCGGATCGTTCAATGGAGGAGACGCCGTCCCCAGCGTTATTAGGCGCCGAACACATCGATCCGGCTATGCGCGAACGCATTTTGCGCGCAGTCGGTCAGGACTCACAGGTGCCGACTTTGTTGGATTTGGAGCAGCATCCGGGTAACGTCGATGCGGCGATCAGTCTTACGAATGTCCTGCTGGCACAGAAGCGCCAGCAAGAGGCGCTTCAGGTACTCGACAGAGTCTTGGTTGCAGACCCGGAGAACTTGCGCGCATTAAATGCGAAAGGAGTTGTTCTGGATACTCAGGGGCGGCATGACGCGGCACAAGTGCTATATCGGCAGGCCCTCAAAAGGGAGCCAGGAAATCAGATGGTGCAACACAATCTCGACTTGTCCCTGGCGTCTGACGGGAACTCCGAACCGAGCGCATTGGCACCGTCACAATAACTTTGCACTGCACCAGACTCGATGCGCCTGTCAGAAGCGGTCGCAAATCGTGTTTCCGGAGGATGGCGCGCAATTACTTTTCTTTTCGCGTGAGAGGGCGCAGCAGAATGCGGCTCATGGCAAGGTAGAGCAGCATCTCGCGAGTCTCGATCAGGCGTTCGTAGCTCTTAGTCTGACGCCGTTGGTGGTCAACCAGGCGATCGTCTATTCAACAACCCAGCTTCGCGCAAGCACTTGAAAGCCACTCAGTCGCATTGGCGGTTCCGCACCGACACACATCCAAACGCCGCGGCTCTTCCAGTGTTGCGGGATCGTCAGCCCAGCAAAGCGCACGGTGCAGCCGGTCCTCCAGGTCACGATAGGCGGTATTTGGCTACGGCCGCTCGACGGCCGGAAAAGGATGCTGCCGACCCTGCGACGGGAGTTCAACCCGTGCGCGATCTGGGTGTCGACGGGTTGCACGGTGTTCTTCAGCAGCGTGCCATGTGTGTCGACGAGCAAGTGACGCTTGCGGCTCTTGGGCGCTTTCCCGCGATCGTAGCCCGCGTTTCAGCCATCGCAGTTGTCTTGACCGGCTGGTCATCGATGAACTCCGCGGTGGGCTGCGAGTTGCGACCGATCGTCCGAGAATCGCTCTCCCGGAAGGCCTCGGTCACGTGCTCGCGAGTGCCGTCCTCCCGCCACTGGGCATAGCGGTAGGAGACACCGCACCGGGGTAGATACTCATGCGGAAGCAACAGCCGTTGGGCTCCCGTGCGCAGCAGATAGAAGACCTCATCGACGAAGTGTCGTAACGAACAGGTCTGCCGCCCTCCCGCTGGGTACATGCGGGGACAAGGGCTCGAGCAGCGCCCATGTGGCATCGTTGAGATCGCTAGCGTAAGATCAGGCATCCATGACGGCGCTCGTGAGTCTTGCAACAGCCCGCATCCGCCGCAGCGGCCCAACACCATACCTATGGTGAATCAATCACTTGCAGCGCGAAATTAATGATTCTCACGCAGGTGGTGTAACATAGGGCGGTGTCGATCCTCGTGAGGAGGTGCGCGATGCAGGACAACGTGTGGCGGCCGGCGCATCTGACGCCGAAGCAAATGGAGGAGCGGCGTCTCGCGGCCGCAAGGCTGTTGCGCCAGGGACAGCTCTCCCGAGCCGAGATCGCCCGCCAATTGGGGGTGAGCCGCGCCAGCGTCTGTCGCTGGGCGGTCACCCTTGCCCAGGAGGGCTCGCACGGCCTGCACGCGCGACCCATTCCAGGACAGCTGCCCCGCCTGGATGAGAAAGCCTGGACCCGCTTGGGTCGACTCCTGGACCGAGGCGCAGTGGCGGCAGGCTTTGCCACCGAGCGGTGGACCCTCGAGCGCATCGCGGCCCTGATCGAGCGGGAGTTCGGGGTGCGCTATCATCCGCGCTATCTGGAGCGTCCGCTCAAGGCGCATGGGTTTAGCGTGCAGCGTCCCGCCACCCGGGCCAAAGAGCGGGATGAACTCGTGATCGCGGTCTGGCCTAAGCGCGAGTGGGTGGCGCTCAAAAAAAGGCGCAGCGGGAGCACCGGACGCTCCTGCTCATGGATGAGACGGGCCACAGCTCTCGGATCCGGCCGGGCACGACCTGGGCCCGGCGCGGGCTGACCCCGGTGCTGCAGCGCGTCAGCAAACGGCGGGAGGTGTCGAGCATCGTGGCGATCACGCCCGACGGGCGGCTCTATGCCCGTCATGTCCGCACCAGCGTCACAAGCAGCACCGTGATCGCGGCCCTGCGGTCTTTCCGCCGGAACGTCGGTACGCCGCTGCTGGTGGTCTGGGATCGGCTTAACGCACACCGCTCACGCGCCACCACCGATTTTATTGCGGCCCATCCGCAGGACTACGCGGTCGCCTACCTGCCGGCTTATGCACCAGAGCTTAACCCGGAGGAGCAATGCAATGCCCTTGTCAAGCGAGCGATGGCCAATGCGCTACCTGAATCAGTCGCCGATCTGCACCGCCTGGCCCGCCGTGAATTCTGTCGCTTGCAAGGTCAACCCGAAATGATCGTCAGATTCTTTCGGCACACAGGCCTCTCTGTTGCAGGCCTTCCGTGAAGATCATTAGATGTCTCACTAGCCCTTTAGAGGCTGGTGAGCAATTATCTTTCCTTTCGCGTGAGACGGCGCAGCAGGATGCGGCTCATGGCGAGATAGAGCAGCATCTCGCCGGTCTCGACCAGGCGTTCGTAGTCCTTGGCCAGCCGCCGGTTGGTGGTTAGCCATGCCAGGGTTCGCTCAACGACCCACCGGCGCGCGAGCACCTGAAAGCCGCTCGGGCGCGTCGGCGGCTCCGCGTCGGCCCACGTCCAGACACCACCGGACCACCAGTGTTGCGGAATCGACAGCTTCCATCCGAGCGCTCTGCGCAACCAGTCCTTCAGCCCTCGATAAGCGGTGTCGGCCCACATCAACTCAATGGCCGGGAACAGATGCTGCAGCCGCTCCAGCAGGAGTTCGGCTCCGGCGCGATCGTGGAGATCGGCGGGCTGCACGCTGGTCTTCAGCAGATTGCCTTGTGTATCAACGAGAAGATGGCGCTTGCGGCGCTTGATCTTCTTGCCACCATCATAGCCACGCGGTCCGCCCATCTCGGTGGTCTTGACTGACTGGCTATCGATAGTCGCCGCACTCGGTTGAGGAGACCGGCCGATCGTGCGCCGATACCTCTCGCGCAGCACCTGTGTGATGTGCTCCCATGTGCCGTTCTCGCGCCACTGCGCATAATGGGAGAAGACGGCGTAGCGCGGCGGATATCCGTGAGGCAGTAGCCGCCATTGGGCTCCTGTCCGGAGCAGGTTGCGGATTCCGATTCAATCCGGACGGGGATTCCGATTTGACGCCGGACAGCATTCCGGAATGAAGCCGGACACCGTTCCGATCAATTACCGGACACTTTCCCCACTCTGATGATCCCCTGGGTCAGCAACTCGGGCATCACCCTCCTCACGTCATCGAGGAGAATGGAATGCCCGCCAAGAGGAAGCTGACCATGAGACAGTTGAGACAGATGCTGCGCCTGGCCCGGGACTGCATCAGCGTGCGCGACATCGCCGAGAGGCTCGGGATCGCGCGCAGCACCGTCCAGGAGAACCTCAAGCGCGCCGAGCAGGCCGGCTTGAGCTGGCCCTTGCCCGGCGACCTGACCGACGAGGCCCTGGAGAACAGGCTTTTCGCCCGCGCCGGCGTCAAGCAGGGACAGCGCCGGCGGCCCGAGCCCCACTGGGCCGAAGCCATCGTCGAATTGAAGAAGCCCGGCGTCACCCTGCAAATCCTCTGGGAGGAGTACCGGGCCGTCCATTCCAACGGCTATGGCTACAGCCGCTTCTGCGAGCTCTTCCGCTCGTTTGAGAGCCGGCTCTCGCCGACCATGCGCCAGGACCATATTGCCGGCGACAAAGTGTTCGTCGACTATTCCGGCAAGAAGATCGCCATCGTTGATTCCGACACCGGCGAGATCCGCCAGGCCGAGATCTTCGTCGCCGTGCTCGGCGCCTCCAACTTCACCTACGCCGAGGCGACCTGGACCCAGTCCCTGCCGGACTGGATTGGCGCGCATGGGCGCATGTTCCGCGTCTTCGGCGGCGTTCCGCGCCTGATCGTGCCGGACAATCTCAAGTCAGGGGTCAACCGGGCCTCGTTCTACGATCCCGAGATCAACCGCAGCTACGGCATGATGGCCGCGCATTACGGCATCGGCATCCTGCCGGCGCGGCCACGAAAGCCCAAGGACAAAGCCAAAGTGGAGAATGGCGTGCGCTTTGCCCAGACCTGCATTCTCGGACGGCTGCGGCACCAGACTTTCTTCTCGCTGGCCGAAGCCAATGCGGCGATTGCCGGCGCGTGCGAGCGCATCAACGATCATGTCGTGCGCCGCCTCGGGGTCAGCCGCCGGCATCTCTTCGAGACGATGGAGCGCCCGGCGCTCGCGCCGCTGCCGGGCGACGACTACGAGTTCGCCGAATGGCGCTTCGTGCGGGTCGGCACGGACTATCACGTCGAGTACGACGGCTTCTTCTATTCGGTTCCGCACGGCCTGATCCGCGCGCAGGTCGACCTGCGGGCCACCAGCCGCACGATCGAGATCTTCCACCGCGGCCAGCGCGTGGCAACCCATCAGCGCCGCTACGGTGGGCGCCGGCACGGCACCGACCCGGACCACATGCCGAGTTCCCATCGGCGCTATGCCGACTGGACCCCGGAGCGCTTCCGCCGTTGGGCGGCGTCCGTCGGCCCTCAGACGGAAGGTCTGATCACGGCTATTCTGGCGCGCCGCCCGCATCCTGAGCAGGGCTTCCGGACTTGCCTCGGGGTTCTGCGCCTGTTGCGCGATCTCGAACCCGCTCGCGCTGAAGCGGTGTCGGCCCGCGATCCCGAGCCCACCGCCATTCTGGAGCACGCCAACCTGCGCGGCCCCGGCTACTTCCACTAAGGAGATCCTGCATGTTGACCCATCCCACTCTCGCTCTGCTGGCCGATCTTGGTCTTCACGGCATGGCCAGTGCCTTCAAGGCTCTGCAATCCCAGCCCGAGGCTCGGGCTCTCGAGCATGGCGACTGGCTTGCACTGCTGCTCGAACGCGAGGCGACGCTGCGCTGTCAGAAGCGGTTTGAGAGCCGGGCGCGGGCGGCCCGCCTGCGCCATGACGCGCATGTCGAGGATGTCGACTTCAGGGCGGCGCGCGGTCTCGACCGCGGGCTCTTTCTCAAGCTGGCCGGCTGCGACTGGATCCGTGAACGACGCGGGCTCCTGCTGACCGGACCAGCCGGGGTCGGCAAAAGCTGGTTGGCCTGCGCGCTGGGCCAGAAGGCGTGCCGGGAGGACTTCTCGGTGGTGTATCACCGCGCGCCCAGGCTGTTTGCGGCGCTCGCTCTGGCGCGGGGAGACGGCCGCTATGCCCGGATGCTCAAGGCGCTGGCCCGCGTGGATCTTCTCATCCTTGATGATTGGGGGCCCGAGAAGCTCGCTGACGATCAGCGGCGGGATCTGCTGGAGATCGTCGAGGACCGGTACGAGCGGCGCTCCACCATCGTGACGAGCCAGATCCCGGTCGACCGCTGGTATGAGATCATCGGCAATCCGACCATCGCCGATGCGATCCTGGATCGCCTGATCCACAATGCTTACAGGATTGAACTGTCCGGCGAGAGCCTGCGCAAGCAGCGCTCCCCGGCCGCTGCATCATCGTCCGATTGACGACCGGCCAATCCCACTCCACCATCTCCCATGACCCAGGATCAAACGAGGAGAGTGTCCGGCTTCAGATCGGAACGCTGTCCGGAATGAAATCGGAATGGGTGTCCGGCTTCACCTTGGAATACGCGTCCGGCTTCACCGGTATCCGCAGCAGGTAGAAGATGGCGTCGGCGATGCGCCGTAAGGGATAGGTCTGTCGTCGCCCGGCAGGGTGGCTGCGGGGGATGAGGGGCTCGAGCAGCGCCCATTCCGCATCGGTGAGATCACTGGCGTAGCAACTGGCATCCATGGCAGGGCTCCAGGATCGTCAAACAGCCCACATCCGCAGCAGCGGCCAGCTCCACACCTATGATGAATCAAAGACTTAGGTTGAGCAATGAAATTGCTCACCAGCCTCTTAATGAGCTTCACGAAAGCGTTGTCGCATATGACCCTTTTGCGCGCTGGCGCGGTCGGAGCACCAGACCTCGGGCCGGTGCCCACCCATAAGGGTCCGTCACGCCTCGCGGGCCAGGGAGACGTGACGGACTACAGTATCCGAGCAGCGGAACACCCAATGCCAGGCGTTCGCACCCTCGGTCCGCACACCGGTCTGATCAGAGGCGACGACCCGGGCCTGGCCCAACGCCGCGATGCCTCAATTGCGCTCGGCCCCGAGGGCACCCTCGCCAGCCACAGGACGTTGATCACCCCACCTCGCTGACGGTGAGCCCGAACGGGTCCGCGAATGCGCTTTGCAGCAGCCTGTAGGACAGAGCCTGGGAGGTGTCGTGATAAGTGATGGCATGGGCGTGTGACACGAACGGTGTCCCCTTGCAGCGTCCGGCACGGATGCGGCGATCCGCGTCCACGCGCCGGCAGCGCACCGTCAGGCGCCGACATAAAGTGACGCGGGTCGCCACCTCCGGGAGGTCAAATTGCCCGTGGATGCTGATCGTCTCCGCCGACTAATCCGCTATCTGAACGGCTTCGCAGCGCAAGAACCGGTTAGGACGGTGCTCGACCACTTCATACGGCGTAGATAGGAGGATCCGGCTGCGGCCTTCGTAGCCCGTTTTGGAGCGCTCGCGCGGCTCCTTGCGATCAGTCGAGGGAGGTTCGGAGGATTTGGGCGAGGTCTTTTGCAGCCCCTGCAGTTGCAGCGCCAACTCGATCAGTTCTTCTTTGCTCAGACGCTCAAGATCGCTGCGGCCCACACAAACATGGAATCAGTGAAGCCCGATTTGTGGAGGGACCTGCATAACTACAAAATGACCGCGGCCCGCGCGGCCGGCCAACGCTGTGGTCAAATTTATACTAAACCTGCAGAGTAAAGAGCTTTCGCGACAGGTGCGAAATATTGCGCAGGAATGGCTTCGCCCAGCTTCGTCGCGCTGATAAGCTGACGCGTAAGAACATCATCACGGCGGATGTGGACACGTAGCCTCCGCGCTTCCCTTAACATTTTTGGAGCAGCCTCACCCTCGGCGCGGCAAACCAAGATTGGCACCCCGATCTCGCCACGAACGTAACGCAGACCGACGAGTACAGCCTTCCCTGCCAAGAGCAATGTGGCCCGGTGCACTCCCAGCGAAGGCTCGTGCGCAGCCTCGTTCCAGAGGCGACGTCTTTCAGTCTTTAGCTCCGGCGTACCTTCCTGATCCTTGAACTCACGCATCACCTCGGTTCTGGTCATGCGCATTTCGCGCAGAAACAACGCACGCTGCACCAGGAGATCGATCAGTCCGCCGACCAGAAGGGTACCCGCTCCGATCTGGCTTAGCAGTTTCGCTTGCGTAAACACGAGGCTGATACATCCCACGCCGCAGATCGGAAGATAGACCATCGTCTTCCACGTGCCGAGAAGGAAGAGAAGAAAGATTACGCTCAGGACAATTGCTTTGACTATAGTCTTGCCAACCTCCACTGCCGAACGCGCCGACGCCATCCGCTTCAGCCCATCGAACGGATTAATCTTTTCAAGATTGAGCGTCATTGCCTCCAATGAGAAGACAAATCCACCGTTGTTTATCAATCCAGCCAGTATTACCGCAGCGATGAGGGTTCCGAGCAACGGGCCAACAGTTTCCAGTGTGAGTTCGATGAGCAGGATGAGGGCCTGCCAGACCGCTATACTGAAGGGCAGGCTCTGCAGTTTATCTACCAATAGTAGCGCTTCGTGGCATTTGGCTTGTATCTCGCTGCCTCTGAACCAGATATAGCCGAGCCCACCGCATGTGGCGGCCGCACGGACGAAATCGGAGCTGCGCGCGATCTGCCCTCTTCTGCGCGCCTCGTTTAGCTTGCGCGAGCTTGCGGCATGCTTCTTCTCTTCACTCGACTCGCTCATTTCAGCAGTTCGCCCAGCCACTCAAGCGCGCCATTCGCTGGTTTGATCTCCAGTCTCATTGCCACCACCAGATATGCAGTATAGCCAGTCATAACAATCGGGAACCCGATATTCTTGATGATCGGAGACAGATGGCTCGACTTGAATTGCGGCGCAAAGCGCAGAAGTATCATCATTGAGAGGTCAACCAACAACAGGAAGGACACCACAGGCCCGGAGACCAATAAGGTCGTGAGCATCATGTGGTCGAGGAGTTCTAACAACTCCGTTGCTGCCCCGGCGGTCGGTGTGGGGTAGAACCGATACACAGGCCAGACCTGGAAGCTGCCATAAAGGGCGCTGGCCACAACCTCGAAGCCTCCCGAAGCGACGAAGACCGTAATAGCGGTGATCCCGAGAAAAATACCCATCGCTGAAGCCTGACTGTTCGTTGAGGGGTCGGACGGAGCGGATGGGCTGGTGATGCCGCGTTGGTTGTCGATAAACTCACCGGCCGCCTGAAGGCTCCATAACGGAATGCCGAGGAAAGTGCCAAGTAATAGGCCGGCAAAGATCTCCTTCACACCGAGCAGAGTCACCTGGATCAGACGTGTTTCCGGATCGAGCGCCTGCAATCCATCACTGACGAATGGCAAGCACGGGAGCCCCAAGGCGACAGCACAGGAGCCACGGATCAATCCGCTGAGCTGAGCCCGCGCAAACACCGGCAGCACCATTATAATGCCCGTCGCCCGAGCCGCGCTAAGGCCGGCTGCAGCGAGGAGTTCGATAGCCGAATGGATCAGGTTTTGAATCTCGGCCGGCAACGCAATCATGGTGGAGGCTGGTAGCTAGGAGCGATTGCGGGAAACTCGGTAAAGATTTGGTCAGCCAGCGCTATGAGCGGGGCGCTCAGCACAGGCGCAAACAGGCCAATCACCGCCACCACAACCAGAAGCTTTACCGTGAGGGGCAGGCTTTCATCCTGGATTTGCGTCGCCGCCTGGATGATCCCGATGACCAAGCCAACAATCACCGACGCAATGAGCGGCGGTAGAATCCAGATCATGAAAACCATCAATGACCGGCTCATAAGAGTGACAATGCTAGACTGAGTAATATTCAACCTCCCGGTGTGGCGTAACTCAACACAAGTCCGTGCATCAATCTCGACCACCCATCAATGGCGACAAACAAAAAAAGTTTGAAAGGGACAGAGATTACTGTCGGTGACACCATCGACATGCCCATCGCCATCAGAATTGCCGTTACGATAAGATCGATGACAATAAAGGGAAGGTAGAGAAGGAATCCTATCTCAAACGCGCGCTTGAGTTCTGAAAATAGAAAGGACGGTACGAGAATGGCGATATCATCGGGTGTGGTTCTGGCGCGCATTTCCTCTGGCCAAAGTCTTTCTGTCGCGGACAGGAAGAAACGGCGCTGCTCTGAACTTGTGAACTTCTTGAGATACTCGCGTACGGGCTCTCCCCCCTCTTTCGTGGCGCTTACCCAGTCGTCTAGCGTTTGATAACGGATCCTCGAGTCGGTCATACGACTATAGGCCTGTTCAATAACAGGTGCGCTGATGAAAGTGGCGAGGATGAGTGCTGCCGCGTACAGCACGACGTTCGGTGGTATAGTCTGGGTCCCGAGCGCATTGCGGACGAGGAACAGAACAACCGAAACCTTTATAAACGCCGTGGTTGTGACGACCGCCAAAACCAGAAGGCCGAGTCCGGCTGTGACCGCAAGAAGTGATAGAATCGGCGGCTGAATCTCAGTCATTGCATGTCAACCTGCTGCGAAGCCTGATGCCCAGCTCGTCTCCGACCCGCACGATGTCGCCACGACCGATGCGCCGACCGTTGGCTAGGATGTCGACGGGACCGTCGATCGGCCGACCAAGCTCGAAAACATGCCCTTCGCCCGCCCTTCTCAATTCTCCTAGAGACATAGGCCAGCGGCCGCATTCAAACACAAGCATGATTTCTATATCATCGAGATCTGCTTCCGATCGTTCTTGACGGGACTCGGGTTGGGTCGTCATATCCACATGCTCCACGGGGTGCGATCGCGGGCGGAAGGGACCCCGCAGGATCAAGTTGTCGCCCTCAATGTCTGCTCCGGCCCATAACTGGCCCACGGACAGGACCATCTGGCCGCGGCCAAACGGAGATATGTCTGGCAATAGAGCATCACCGATACATGCTTTGCGAACAAGCGCTGCCGGAGCACAGAGCGTGCCGACCACTCCTGCAACTATGGCCGGAAGTTCCTGGGGAACCTCGCGCGGCTGTAGCGGCAACTGGCGGATCAGTTCGCCTAATGCGCGGAAGGCAGGCGGCACCAAACCATCAAGAGGAGAGAACAGGAACAGACGGCCCTTGCCATCGACCGAGCCGAAGACGAGGTCAAGCTCTAGATAAGGAGCCACTGTTAGGGCTTCACCCAGGCCTACAAGCTGTAGGTTCAGCTGCGTCTGGCCCTCCAGTTGAGCCAAAAGCGGATCGAGTGCGAGTTCGAGAACGAGCGAAGCAGTTGGTTCGGAAGGCAAAGCAAGGCCGCTCTGTACTGTCGCGACGAGCGCCTCCACAAGCCGCTGTGACAGCGACAAGACGATCGTTTCAGCCCCGACGCGCCAAACGCAGTCAAGCATCGGAACAGTGGAAGGTTTCTGCTGCCAAACAAGCCCTTGTGTCCGCACCGACAGCGGCTTGTCGCCGATCCGGCTGTGAAGGGGCCGCCTGGAAGATGCTATATCATTGAGCCACGAGACAACCTCGTGGGACAATGTTAGCGCTGGTTCGAAGACAGTGGTTTTGACCAGAGCGGCTACCATTGCGGCTCTATGCTGCACAATCGCATCATTCAGGATCCTTGGGCTTAGCGGACCGGGTCGCGCGACAAATGGGCGAGCGAAACCCGCCCATACCGATGGCATATCTCGTCGTCCGCTTCTATTTCGCCTGCGGTCTCCGCATGAATATCTGCGGAGCGCCGGACGTCATCCTTAATAAGTTTCCATTTGTGCTTTGCTATCGAACGTTTGACCCATAGGCCCCTCATTTCAGACGCCGCTGCCTCGGCCTCTCCCTGAGCGAGGCGAGCACCATCGAGTACGCGGTGCCTAGAAGTGACTTCCGCCGCAAGCCGGTCAATTTCAAGGTGGTGACGGTCGAGCGCAGCGCCAGTCAATGTGTCAAGCGACATCAACTTTCCGTAGAGTGCCGCTTCCCGCAGTTCGCGATGTTGCAGTGCAATTGCAAGCTCCTCGGAGGCGCTCTGTACAGCTGAGGTGGCCATGCGTCGCTGACCGTCCTTCGCCGATAGCTGCCTAAGCGCGCTACGCTCTTGCAAATTCTTTAAAAACGATAACCTCAAGACGTGAACCTGATTCACGCAGTCAGACGCGACATCCATGCGATCGTTTCCTCAAAATCAGACGCCTCGCCTTCGCGCTGGCGCAAAAACTCTCTCAGGTCCCCAATCGTGGCGACAGCCCGGTCAGTTAACAGATCGCCGCCTTGCTGGTATTCGCCGACCTTGAGCAAAAACTCGGTCTCCGCATAGCGCGAAAGCAGATCGCGGAAAAACGACGCTGACGCGCGATGGGTGTCAGAAACGATCGCATCCATAACACGACTGCGACTCTGCAGCACGTCGATAGCAGGGAAATCCGATCGTGCCGCAATAGCGCGCGAGAGCACGACATGGCCGTCGAGAATGCCGCGCGACTCCTCCGCGATTGGATCCCCGGCACCGTCACCTTCGACGAGGATCGTATAGAACGCTGTAATCGAGCCTTGTTCATCCATGCCGGCACGTTCCAGCAGGCCCGGAAGCATGGCGAAAACAGAAGGAGGGAAGCCGCGCCGGGTCGGCGGTTCGCCAGCAGCAAGGCCTATTTCGCGCATGGCGCGGCAGAATCGCGTCAGCGAATCCAGCATGAGCGCTACACGTAACCCTTGTTCGCGAAAGTATTCCGCCAGCGCGGTCGCCACAGGAGCACACTGCGCCCGCTCCACGGCCGAGCGGTCCGAGGTCTCAACAACGACGATCGTACGGCGGAGGCCCTCCTCCCCAAGATGCCGCTCGATGAATTCACGAACTTCACGTCCACGCTCGCCTATGAGGGCGACGACGAAGACGTCGGCAATGGCACCTCTTACGATCTGTGACAATAACGTCGACTTGCCGCAACCAGGCTCGCCATAAATCCCAATTCGCTGGCCCTCTCCACATGTGAGGAGACCATCCAGGGCGCGGATCCCGAGCGGGAAGGGCTGCTCAACGATGCGCCTTTTCATTGGATTAGGCGCCCTGGCGTGCAGCGGACGGGTTTCGGCAGCTTTGACGTCGCCCTTGCTGTCAAGTGGACGGCAACGACTGTCAATCACACGGCCAAGCAAATCGGGACCGACCGGCACTTCACGCATTCGTCCGGTGGGTACGACCTCTGCGTGGCTGGACAGACCCACTAAGTCACCGATTGGCGTGAGCAATACCCCATTGTCCAACAAACCGATCACCTCTGCTTCAAGCGACAGGCCGGTTCGCGCATCCTGCAGCAGACAAAGCTCGCCAATCCGAGCACCCGGCAACACGGCATTGACAAGGGTTCCTACGGCGCGCGTGATTCGGCCACGCACGACACGCGTGTCGATTTGCTTTACTATGGACCTCAAAGACGAGATTGCCGGATCGGGAGCACGGCTATGGGTGGGATTAGTATGCTGTGGCATTGGGGGGATCACAGTTCGCCCCCGTCAGAATGGACGCGAAAGCCAAGCCGCAGCGCACGCATCTGTGCGTCAAGTCCAAGCTCCACATTACCGTACTCGCTCCAGAGCACGCACTGTTGTGGTGACAAAGTCGGATCCGGATCAACTCGAACCCTCGGCTGACCCTCCCGCCCGTCGCATCCAATAAAGGCACGCGCGAGCATGTCGACCTGCGTGGGATGCACATGAAGGTAAACTTCCGCGCCGCTATAATTGCGCTCGATCGCATGACGAACCGCGGTGACCAACAGCTCGCCCGGATCGAAGGCCCCTAGAAGCTCGGTTACTATCTCTATCACCAGCTGTGGTAGTTCCTGCTCTAGAACCGCCCTCCGGCGCGCCACCTCGGACGCCGCCCGCGCGATGAGCCGGGCCATCTCCTCAGCGCCTGCATTCAGGCCATCGGCGCGGCCCCGTGCCCATTCACGTTGATAGGCGGAGCGCGCCCACCTGCGAACCCGCTGCCGATGCCGGTCTGCTGCATCACGCGCTTCTGCAGCGCAATGCCAGGTCTCGAGTTCACTCGCTGATATCAGTGGCCCTAATGGGCGCATCTGCGGCGTGATGGGAGGCGCGGGGGCGTCGGCTGTCATGTGGCCCGGTTCTCCGCACCAAGCTGGGTTAGGACAAGCGAGACCAGCCGGCCGGAGGCCTTACTGTGTTCAGGCGACGGGCTTTCTGCGGCGGTCCCGAGGGGCAATCGAAGAAGAACGCGCTTACGGCCGAGGGCTGTACTGTCATTGAGCCAAGCGCCGAGACAGGCATGCCCGTCGTGGTTGATTTGCTGCGCCAATTGTTCAGGATCGGCAATCGGAGCGTTTGCGAGCGCGATCGCATGGGCGAGATGTCGGATGCCGAACGCGTGGGCATCAGCGCCAATGTGCTCTGCAAGTACTGCGAGGTCAGACTTAGAAACGAGCTTCAGCAGCGATCGCGCATGCCAGACACTACCAGCAAGGAGCGCGACCCGCTGGGGATCACGCCCGCCGAGAAGATCCGGCTCCCAGTTGCTTCCACTCGCATGCAGTTCATTGTCAAGCAGCAGCTCCGCCAATCTTGACTGCAGCCGGGGATGCTTCTGCAACTGCACTAACGTCGTGGCGGACAGCTCCGGATCAAGACGCGCGGCAAGACGGGTTGGATGGGCCAAAGCGGCAACATCGTTCAAGCTCGCCGAACGCGATTGGAGCGATTGAACGGATCCGGAAGTAGATGCGGGCATCAGTATTGGCATCGGGAGTACCAGTCACGCGCTGCGGTCGATGATACTTTTTGCGAACGGGCTCGATAGCGCAACCACCGAGCGACCCTCGGGCTTGGCCCGTGTGCCCGATGATTGCCTGTGCCGGCGTCTTAGAGTACTGGTTAAGAAATAGCACGCTGCCGCAAGTAAAGCTACGGCAACACCCGTCCCGATGGCTAGAAGGGGCGCTGGAACCGAGCCCGATGGTTGGGCCGAAAAACTTTCGAGTACGAGCCGTTGTTCGCGTACGGAGTGCGCCACTGGTACAAAGACCACTTCGACTTTTTCGTAAGACAGTCCTTCGATGCTGTCGGCGACGAGCATTTTTATCTTCGGTAGCAGAACTGAAAGATCCTCTTTGGCATCATGGCGGATAAAAACTGCCGCCGAGGACGGCGTACCGCCTGATCGTAACAGGTCGTTATTCGGCAGAACGACATGGACACGCACTGAAAAGACCCCATCGATGTCGTTGATGGTACGCGACAGCTCCTCGCTCAGGGCATACACATATCGAGCGCGCTCCTCAGTCGGTGAGGCAATCAGGCCTGATCCACTGAAGATCTCGCCGAGATTTTTGAAAGACTGGCGCGGCAGCCCTTTGGCGCTCAGGAGTTCGATAGACAGCGCAAGCTGTTCCTCGTCAACCTGAAGCGAGGAGGTTCCATCCTTCGCCGCAACACGGACTGCGTCGACCCCGCTGTCGATCAGAAGCGCGAGCATCTCATTCGCCTCACGCTCCTGCAACCGTGTGTAAAGATCCACCTTGCAACCGCTAAGAGCAAACAGAAGTGGCAGCGTGACGAGGCGCAACGATCGCCGACCGAGTGGCCAGCTATGGATCATTTTGACGTGAGCTAACTTAATCATCGCCGCCGCTCATCCTTGCTTTATGAGCGTATTCACAGACGAGGTGACGCCGCTGACACCCTTGGAAATTATAGAAATCTGTGTGACGCCAAAGTAGAGATCCCGCAGACCAGCGATCATTGCGCCGAAATCGTGCCCAATCGGCGTTCCCGCTGCCGCACCGTCAACAGGGAGCTTCTGCGCCGGCCCAGGTAGAGCGTTCTTTTCGTGGCTTAGCTGCTTGTCGGGCGCGGAAGAAGCAACTGAATTGTCTCGGCAGATGGGAGAGATCATCTGGAACAGGCGGTCGCCCCAGGGGCTTGTCTGCGCGGTCGTGCGTTCAACATCCAACGGCGCGGTGACTGGCACCACCCTTGCCGGCCCAAGCACGGTATCATTCTTCGAATCGGCGGCCGCCTGCGCTAGCGCACACTCAAACTGCGCCTGCTCGCCCAGCGGCGGTGATGCCGGCGCTGGACAAAATTCGGTCGGATTGGCAGAGATTGACGAGACAGGCATCATCATGCAAGGACTCGATTTGTTTCTCGTTCGCGTTGAATGAGTCCAGCCGGTTCTCACCCGCTGTTGCGCCGATACCTAGCGAAGCGAGCTGACGACAAGCTTACGAGGGCGCGATTATCACAGAATAAGGTGTCTTCGCGGCTTAAGTGGTTTTGAGAGTTTCAGCCTTTGATTTATCAGGACGCCATGTCAAGAGCTCAGATCCGACCCACCATTCTGCGCAACCTGAAGAGACTCTTCTTAGTCGGGCTTTTCGTCTCCTTTGAAATTCGCTCAACTCTCGGCTTGTCTCTATCGCTTCCCTCGACGCCCTATAGGTATACGGTTCTGGATCAGGATCTCTCTGCCGCGCTGAAGGAATTCGGAAGCAACCTGAAAATTCGCGTCAACGTCAGCGCCGAGGTAAGGGGACGGATTCGCGGGCGTATGCCGGATTTGGCGCCGCGCGAGTTCCTAGACCGGTTAACGGAACTGTACGATCTTCAGTGGTATTTCGACGGCCTTGTGCTTTATGTGTCTGCTGCCAGGGAAGCACAGACTCGGATGCTTGTGCTGGCCCCGGTTCGCTTCGATGCATTTAAGACAGCTCTCGATGAGCTTGACATATCCGATGCCCGCTATGTCGTAAGGCCGGCGCCGGGGAATGGTCTCGTCTTGGTTTCCGGCCCACCTCGCTTCGTCACGCTCGTGGAGCAGACGTTCAACGGCCTCGTCGCCGAGGCGCGTGCGCAGCTTCCCGTCGCGGCGCCGACGAAGCAATCCGTACTGATACTGTTTCGGGGCTCCTCCACCATGGTCGTGCGCGATGGACGACCGGAGGTCTCCAATTTTTCTGACGTACCGCCACAGGGCGGTGTGAAGCGTGAGTCGAATCAGAAATAACTGGGATCCCGCAGCTTCTGAGGAGGTACCAGCCGCGGCCGCATCCTGAATCGATTCTTTGGAGTTAGTCAGGTTGTCGAAAGCTGAACCGGTCATGA
>NZ_JAGPUP010000474.1:0-21768 GCF_018069605.1 Microvirga sp. HBU67558
AAAGATGCTCAGGGCTGGTTCAGGCATGCCGGCTATGCCCTACACTGAAACCAAAAGCCCTTTAGGCGTAGCGACAGGGATGCAATGTTCACGAGGAACTGTCGCCTGCGTGAGCAAGCAAATATTTCGTGGGGAGAAGCTTCAGCGATTCCGCTGATATCAAAGATGACGGGACGACGGACGATGTTCCTATACTCTGATAGAGCGACATCCACGGATACTCTACTCAACGCGAGCGGGCACGCTCACCAGTAGCTGATCGCCTTACTGCCTGCTGTCTCTGTGCGGCTGGAGATAGGCTTTTTTCCCATCTCGCGACCTCGATAACACCTCCTTAGGGTCAAAGCATCAGAAGCTTTCCGAACTGCTTATGTCTTGTGCGGGAAAGGGCGGGGATGCTCCGGCGCACGTCAAGCCTATAGCACTCGTACTTCAGCATTCCCAATAACGGCGCGCATTTCCTGATCAACGTCGTCCACATCAGCATTGGAATTCGCTGTTTGGTTAGCTGAGTGCGCCGCTGTTCTAGTTCGTAAGAGCCGACGTCGCTCGAACGGTCCGCTCGCGATGGGCCGTGTAGAGACCGCTGGCGATGATCACTGTGGCCCCAAGGAGAGTCCAACGATCCGGCACGTTGCCGAAGATCATGTAGCCCAGCAACCCGGACCAGACGAGTTGGCTGTAGGAAAATGGCGCCAGCACAGAGGCTCGCGCCTGCTGGAAAGCCAGCACAACGAGCCATTGCGCGACTGTCGAAGCTCCACCCGTGATAAGCCCAAGCCCGATCTCACGCCATCCTGGCGTGCCCCACGTGAACGGCACAAGTGCCGAGGTGATGAGCAACCCGACAATAGCTGCATAGGTGAGGGAGACGAGAGGGCCGTCAGCACTGCTCATCTTGCGCGTTACCACAAGGGCAACGGCCCAGCTGAAGGCTGACAGCACCGGGAAGATAGCAGCCGGATCAAAGGCCCCTGCCCCGGGTCGGACCACAATGAGCACACCGAGGAGACCCACCGCCACGGCACTCCACCGCCGCCACCCGACGACCTCCCCGAGGATCGGGATTGACAGCGCAGTGACGATCATGGGCGATACGAACGAGATCGCCGTGGCTTCGGCCATCGGGAGGAACGTCAACCCCGTGATGAAGAAGATGGACGAACCCAACACACCCAAGGCTCGGAGAGCCTGCAGGCTTGGTCTCTTGGAATGCAGCGCGTGGACCTGCCGGGTGATGAGCGCTGTTCCCAGCATCAGAAGCGTGAACACACAATAGCGCAGCCAAGCGACTTCAACAGCCGGGAGGGCTGTCGTCATTAGTTTGGATGCTGCATCCGAACAGGAGAAGAACGCGAGCGCAGCCAGCATAAGGGCTATGCCTCGGAGTGGGCGGTCACGCGCGAGAGAAGAATCATTCATCGAAAGAGTCGCTTGTCCGGTGCTTGTCGCGGCTCGCGCTACGATGGGAATCGTACCACTCCTAAAATGTGTCGTTTCAGTGCTCCTACCCCATAGGGTCAGGCGCTCAGGACGCGCTTGAACATTGTGCGAATATTCACCAGGTGCGAGCAGCCACGCCCGATCGGGGTTTCTGACTATGCCCTACCCTGTCGAGCCTAGGTGCTCCCAAAACGAGAAGCGCCTGGCAAAGGGCAATTCCACCACTGGGTGGTATAAACCCCGGGTTTTGGCCCAACTCACCGCGCGCTTAGCACGCAAAGGTTGTGCTCGCGAGAAGCCAAAACGCGACGCCGTCCTTTCAAGGTATGTTGGCCGTTTCGCAACGGCAAAGACGCCGGAAGGTGCAGCCTCAGATCCCGGCCAGCAACAGGCTCAGGCCGATCAGGGCGGCAAAGGAGACGACAAATCGAACAGCGGCCTGTGTGAACGTCGGAGTGGCTGGCGCAAAGACGGGTGCTGCGACTTCTGTCGGCGGCATGATGAATACTTTCGATGAATGCAGTGAGTTCTTGGAGATGGGCAAGTGTGGCGGGGATCGACCCCGCCGCTCGGCCGGCGGGATATGGCCGATTTCGGCGCTAATGTCTGTCACCGGTAGGCCACAGGGCCAGCCTTGATGCACCAGATCCGCCCGTCGAAAGCAGCATTGTCAGAGGATCGCAATGACCTACGGTGAGGATGTGCGCCCTTTCCGTGGCACACCAGCGCTCCGGTCGGGGTTTTCAGACAGCGCCTTGGCCGGGGCGCTTCTTCCTTATACCCCCAGCGAGGCGGTGTGCCGGTTGTTGGTCTTCACCGGCGGCTGGCCAAGCCAGGCGCACAGCTCCTCCAGCGATGGGAAGCTGTGCTCGAGATCTCGGAACGGGGTTGGCCGCTGCTTGCGTGGCAGATCCTTGAGCAACTCGGCGGTCCAGGTGTAGGGCTGACGAAAGCCGCTCCTGACCACGCTGGCGACGATAGTGTCGTGGAAGTAGAGGTCATAGGCGCCCGGCGCCAGCTGGATCAGGTTATAGCTCATCGTGGGTTCTCGTTCGACGCCAACTGGCGATCACGTCATGCGTGGGGTGAAATGTGGTGGGCCTGGAGGGACTTGAACCCCCAACCAGACCGTTATGAGCGGCCGGCTCTAACCATTGAGCTACAGGCCCCACCCCAGCCGCTATGATCGGCCTCGGCAGGCTGTACTTGCCATGACTCCAATCTTCAAGCAATCGGACAGGAGGCCCTGTGCCCTGGACGGGATCAGCGCCCGCGCGGCTGCAGGGAGCGGGCGAGGTCGCGGATCACGCTGTCCTCGATCGTGAGCCCGTCGAGCTCTTGGGTTTCCTCGGCATCGAAGACGACCTCGGATCGTGCCTGTCCCTGGGTCTGCTGAGCTGGAGACAGCGCTGCCTCCTGATCATGGTTATGCAGGGCGTCGAGCAGGCCATGGAGGGCCGCATTCGACACCTCCACCTCGGGCGCGGAGGGCAGCCCGGCGAGGGCGATGGCGCGCAGCCGGTAGCTCGGATCATCCGAGATCTCAGGGCCGAACCAGGCCGGCGGCTGGAATGTCCTCGCGGCCTTGTCGTGCTGGAACGCCACGCTGACCAGATCGAGCGGGCCCGGCGTAACGAAACGCTGGAGGATGGCATCATGATTGCCGAGATCGACGGCGATGCTCAGATACTCGATCTGTCCTGCGGTCAAGTCGAGCAGGGCCTCGGCTTGCGCCAGAGAAATTTCGGCCGCGTCCTCGCTCGGCCCCTTTGCGGAATGCGAGGCAAGGACCAGGTGGCCAGTAGCGCCTGTCACCTGCACATGCGTGCTGCGGGCGGGATGGTCGGGAAAATAGCCGTGCCGGACGAGGTCGCCTGCTCTCTCCCGCTCGATCAGCCGGGCCAGGCCGGAGGCCAGCAGAAAGACACGGGTGGAACTCATCGGTGGTGGCCTCTCATCATTGGTCGGTAGCGCCAAGGTAAGTTTTGGGCACACGCCAGAAAAGGCAACCCGCTCCTCTCGCCGAGACAGTCCATGGGTTCACGATGGTTTCCTGACCCCTGGCAACCAATGGCATCCCCTCACCTCTTCCCGGCGATCCGGCGCCTGATCAGCTTGTGCGCCTCGGCGATCAGGGTTTCACGATCGCCCGCCAGCAGGGTCGCCGGCCGCTGGCCCTGCCGTGCGATGAAGGAGACCCAGCCGGTCTGCGTCGGCCCGAACCGGATCCGATGGTCCTGGAACTGCACCTCCTCGATCAGGGTGGGATCGGACAGGACCTGAGATGCCAGATCGGGCTGCGACGTCATCGCTCGCGCCTCACCGTTCGCAGGGCTGACCTCTCGGGCCTCTGATCACGAGCCCGCAGCCACGGCGCTGGCGCGGAGGCAGCCAAGACGAGCTCCGGGAGATAGCCCTCCTTCACGAGCGCCAGCGCCGGTCCGGAGCCGCTGCGGATCAGGGCGACCTCCTCCAGGATGATCTCAGGCTGTGGCTGGATGGCCGCGGCCAGGATGCGAGGACCAGGCGCAGCGGCGCGATCACTGCCCCGGCTGGATCACACACAGCGCCCCCGTCCTTGATCCAAGCCTGGACGTAGCCTGAGGCAGGCTGCTCGATGGACCTGATCATACGGCTACAGCGTCCCTAGAGCAGATCTAACCTCAACAGAATGTTCTTTGTTTAGAACGCTCTGTTGCAGAAAAATCGTCTCTGTGTCAGGCTTTTGGTACAAAATTATCCTTCTGGGACCCTGATCTTCCTGTGCCACAGGTGAGATCGATCATTCTCGAATGTGCCCCAATATTACAAACAATCGCTTGACATTGTTCTTTATAAAGAACCATTCTCTCGCCGGCCGCGCGGTGAGCGTCGCGGATGACGATGGAGCGTGGGCGACGCTCGGTAGCCGAATACGGAGACGACGATGTCTTACCTGTCACAGTGGATTGATACGCGAGCGGCGTTTCTGGTCGGCGCTGGCCTCGTGGCAGCCGCCCTGATGGCAAGTCCGCAGGCGCTTGCGCAAACGGTGCCCATCGCAGCGCGCGTGGGCGTCATTCCCATCATCGGAACGGCGCCTCTGTTCGTGGCCCAAAACGAAGGTTGGCTGAAGGACGGCGGGCTTACTCTGACCGTCACCACATTCGAATCCGGTCCCAATATGATTCAGGCCCTCGCTTCGGGCACAATCGACATCTATGTGGCCGGTGTCGCTCCCCTGGCCGTGGCTCGCTCGAAAGGCATCGACGTACGCGTCGTTGCGGCAACGGCGACGGCTGAGAACGTGTTCGTGGCCTCTCCGAAGCTCGCCAAATACTTCACGCCTGGCACATCTCATGCCGCAGCATTCAAGAACTACCGCGCCGCGGAGGGCAAACCGGCAAGGCTTGCAACCCAGCCCGCTGGATCGGTTCCGAATACCACTCTGCAATATTGGCTGTGGGACCAAGCGAAGGCGGACAAGGCGGACGTCGAGATCGTGCCCATGGGCATTGACGCGACGCAGCAAGCCATCCTGGCAGGAGCGGTCGAGGGTGCCACCATTCGTGAACCCGCCGTGACCATCGTGCAAGGACGCAATCCTGGCATCAAGCTCGTGGCCTTGGGCGATGAGATGTTCCCGGGCCAACCCGGTACGGTTGTGGCCGTATCAGGAGCATTCCTGGACAAGAACCCCGAGGCCGTTCAGACCTTGGTGAATGGACTTGTTAAGGCAGCCGATCTCTTGGTTAAAACCCCTGACCGCGCTGTCCCGCCGCTGGAGGCTGCTCTCGGCAAGGGGATCGTGGATAGCGAGACGATCCGCAAGGCCCTCGCCTCGCCTGCAACTAAGTTTCAGATTGATCCTCGCACGATCGTCGAGTCGTCTCGCCTCATGCAAGCTTACCAGGTCAAGCTCGGCTCTCTCGATAAGGAATTGCCGCTCGACGGTCTCTTCGAGCCGCGCTTTTTCGAGCGCGCCAGCAAACGCAACTAATCACTGATGCGCCTTCTCCTGCTTTCGTGCCTCGGCCTCCTGATCTTTCTCGGATTGTGGGAGGCCGTTCCGCGTTTGGGTCTCGTCAATTCAGCAATGCTGCCCGGACCAAGCGCAATTCCCCCCGCCTTCCTGAAGGAAGTCGCAAGTGGCGCCTGGCTGACGTCCGTGACCAGCAGCCTTAGCCATTACATTACAGGCTTGAGCGTCGGCACCGGGCTCGGGGTTGCTCTCGGCATCGTCACCGGCATGTACCGGTCGGCGGAGGGCTTCACAGCCTGGATCGTGCGCGTGCTGCGTCCCATTCCAGGACTGGCCTGGGTTCCCTTTGCCATCATCTGGTTCGGCGTTAGTACGCCGGCGGCCGTGTTCATCATCGCAGTCGGCGTGTTTTGGATCGTCTACTTCGCGGCTCACGGCGCAGTGCGCGCAGTGGATCGCGATCTCGTGGAAGTGGCGGAAGCTTTCGGCTTCCATTCCGGCTTGCGGCGCCTCCAGAAAATCCTGCTCCCGGCCGCTGCTCCCGGTATCCTGGTCGGCCTACGCACGGCTCTGGGACAGGCCTGGATGGCCGTTGTCGCGGCTGAGATCTTTGGCGTGAGCGGGTTGGGCCAGCGCATGATGCAGGCTTCAAGCCTTCTCGCGACCGACGTGGTCGTGGTTTACATGCTGACTATGGCAGCCCTTTACGGACTCTTCGACACAGCTTTCGTGACCCTGCAAGGATGGCTTCTGCGATGGAAAGCGTGATCGAGATCCGGGACCTTTCGCTCGCCTTCGAAAAAAATGGCCAGAAAACAATCGTGCTGGACCGTCTCTCGTTGGATGTCCGCCGCGGCGAATTTCTCGCGATCGTGGGACCTTCCGGGGTCGGTAAGTCCACCTTGCTCCGCGTGCTGACGGGGCTTGCACGCCCCAGCGCGGGTACGGCGCGGGTCAACGCGAAAAATCCGCAGCGCCGGGCTGTGGCCTTCGTGTTCCAGGATTCCCGTCTGTTGCCCTGGCGTCGCGTGATCGCCAATGTTGCCTTTGGCCTGGAACATCCTCATACGCCCCGTCGCGAGCGCATAACCAAGGCGCAGGACGCGCTCGATTTCGTGGGCTTAAGCCATCTGGCGCAGCGTTGGCCGCACGAGCTGTCAGGCGGGCAACGCCAACGTGTCTCCTTGGCACGGGCCCTTGCGGTTCAGCCCGAGGTTCTGCTCATGGACGAGCCGTTCTCGGCTCTCGACGCCATTACACGCGAAAGCCTCCAGGATGAACTGATCCGCATCTGGCAGAAGACTGGCAAGACAATCCTGTTCGTTACGCACGATATCGATGAAGCTACATATTTGGCGGACCGGGTGATCGTTCTCTCCGGATCCCCTGGACGGATCGTGGCGGAGCATCACATTGTCAGCCCTCACCCGCGTCAGCGCCAGGATGTGACGCTCGCACAGACCGCGAAAGCTCTGCGCGCCGGTCTGACATCCGATATTGTTACCGACGGCGGGATGATCTAACCTCGCGTTTCTCACCTGAATGGGATCAGGGGCACGGTTGTCGTGACTGGATTGAGGATAATGCTGCGTTCATCGCAGCAGCGAGCACGATTAAGATCTAAGTGATGGCCTGGGGTGGCAAACCCTCTGCCCCACTCCCTCGTATGGTTCCAGCAGGGACCGAAGGAGCGTAATCCATCTCGCGGGCTTCGAGCAGGAGAGCCTCAGTCTCCTCTTGCTGCCCGCGGCCAGATTGCCGTTTTTCCCGTTGGGGGGTGGTGGAAACGATCGATATCCCGGGCAATCGATCAGGGCCGCTATGCACTGGTTGTGTCCTTGGACGCACGGGACCTCGATGTTGACCTTCACTCCAAGCTCATGACTCACCTGCCAGTCGAAGTTTCGATCTGAGGTGAAGGAGCGCCCCGTTTTGATGGGCAGATCCGTCTTCCTAAACCTGACCGATCAGCTGGACCAGAGACCATCACGGTCTCAGAGTTCTGCTGCTCCAAACCCGCTGTAATGTTGAGGTTCGCGCAAGCTCTATGGCCAGTTGGATGGCCGTGATTTGCGGAGCAAGGGGGAGCAGGCCGATGAACAGTGCCCTCAATGCCGTTTTGACTCGGCTCAGAACCTGAAAAGTCCTACGGGTAACCCCGCGGAGTGTTGTCTCCAGCCCCCAAGCTCCCGGTAACTTCCTGAGCCAAGGAAACACCAAGGAGCGCGAGCACCGATATGCTTACACGGCAATCCTTTCGGGAGTACCATGCATCGGTTGCGCGGCAAATCGGTGACCATCTGGCCTCCCTTCTGAGTATCTGATCAGCCAGAGCGGAATACAGGACATCTGCCACAGATAGCTCCTCAAGTTCAGCTGGTGACACCCGCGGTGTCCCGGTTCAGGAAGGAGCGATACGCTGGATTGTCGCTCTCGTCCCAGTACGGGTATCCCAGGCCGTCCAGACTGCGCTTGAGCTGCGCTCGCTCCACGGCAGGAACCTGGATGCCGGCCAGCACCCGGCCGTAATCCGCACCATGGTTGCGGTAGTGGAACAGCGAGATGTTCCAGTTGCCGGATAGCCCATTGAGGAACTTCAGGAGGGCTCCAGGGCGCTCCGGGAACTGGAATCGGAAGATCAGCTCATCCTGAAGGCCAGGCGTGTGCCCGCCGACCATGTAGCGCACATGCAGCTTGGCCATCTCATTGTCGCTCATGTCCAACACGGGATAGCCCTGCTCCCGCAGCATGGCGATGATCTGGCGCTTCTCTTGATCCCCTTCGGAAAGCTGCACACCGACAAAGATCTGCGCCGCCTGAGGATCCGAGTAGCGGTAGTTGAACTCGGTAATTGAGCGCTTGCCCAGCAGCTGGATGAAGCGGCGGTAGCTGCCCGGCTTCTCGGGAATGGTGACCGCCAGCAAGGCCTCGCGGTGCTCACCGAGCTCGGCCCGCTCGGCGATGTGCCGAAGCCGGTCGAAGTTCATGTTGGCGCCGCTGTTGATCGCGACCACTCCGTGCGGTCTTGCTCCTTCCCGCTCCAGGTACTTCTTCAGACCGGCCAGACTGACGGCGCCGGATGGTTCGGCAATCGCACGCGTGTCCTCGAAGATGTCCTTTACGGCTGCGCAGATCTCGTCCGTGCTGACGGTGATCACCTCGTCGAGCAGCTCACGGCAGAGGCGAAACGTCTCCTCACCGGCCTGACGCACCGCCACGCCATCGGCAAACAGCCCGACCTGGTTCAGGATGACCCTGCCCCCTGCGGCAAGGGCGGCTGCCATGCTGGCGGCGTCCTCCGGCTCGACCCCGATCACCTTCACCTCGGGCCGCAGGAACTTTGTGTAGACGGCCACGCCCGCAGCCAACCCACCTCCTCCGATCGGCACGAAAATTGCCTCGAGGGGGTCGGGATGCTGGCGCAGGATCTCCATGCCCACCGTACCCTGACCGGCGATCACGTCGGGATCGTCATAGGGATGGATGAAGGTGAGGCCCTTCTCCGCCTCAAGCTGCCGGGCGTGAGTATAAGCCTCATCGAAGCTCTCGCCGTGCAGGACCACACGACCGCCCTGCCCTCTCACCGCCTGGATCTTGATCGTCGGTGTGGTGCGCGGCATCACGATTGTGGCCTTGGCGCCGAGCTTCTGAGCCGCGAGAGCCACGCCCTGGGCGTGATTGCCGGCCGAGGCGCAGATCACTCCCCGGTCAAGCGCCTCGCGTGATAACCCAACCATCTTGGCATAGGCACCGCGCAGCTTGAACGAGAACACCGGCTGGAGATCCTCGCGCTTGAGCCGAATTGGGCTACCCAGGCGCTGAGACAGGCGCGGCATGGGATCGAGCGGGCTTTCGATCGCCACATCGTAGACCCGGGCGGCCAAGATCTTTCGGATGTAATCCTGCACGTCGGTGATGCCTTCTTGTTCAGTAGGGAAGCCCAGATGCTCCCGAGGGCTCCTTGTATTCCTAACCCAAACACGGCATCGGGTTCGTGAAGCCTACTGTGATAAGATTGGTCAACGGTTATAGGCTCAATCCAACCGCCACAACCGAGACGTCACAGTCGGCGTAACAAGCTGACCCGTCAACGCTTCAAACAACGCTTGCCCGTCACGAGTTGGATGTCTGTGTCTGTCTACAATCGTCGGAAGCACCAGCCACCGATTATTTGATCATCATCCGCCCTAGTGCAGACGCAACGACACGTTGCTCTTCTGTCGACAGCGCCGCGACAAGCCTTCGCTCGGTTTCTGCATGGTCACGCATCGCGGGCTCTACCATTCGGCGCCCTTGCTCGGTTAGCTCGACGATAACCCCTCGTCCATCCCTATCGTCAGCCATTCGGCGGATGTGGCCAGCCTTCTCCAGTTTACGCAGGAGGTTCGACAACCCGCCCGAAGTCAGGATCAGCGCGTCAAGCAACTGCTTCGGCGACATCTGGTACGGCGCACCCTCGACCCGAAGCGTCGCCAGCACGGCAAAAGCAGGATACTTCAACCGGTGCTTCGCCAGAGTCCGATTAATCGCCGTCAAGAAGATCTCGTGCAGATGCAGCAAGCGGCCGACGACGGCCTTGCCGGAGCAATCCACGTCCGGCAACTCCCGGCGCCACCGCTGCATGCCGGAACCGATGCGATCCCTCTCTACCAGTTCGCTGGTCCGCTCGGTTACAACAGGTTGCAGCGCACCATTGCGCATATTCGATCCTCCAAGGCGAGCCTATCTGGCCGATAAATGCACAGCACGATAGGGCGCAGGCAGCTAGAAGATGCAATATATCTTTCAATTATCTTTCTTGAAAGACAAATCTACCCGTGCCATGCTCCTCACCGAAGGGCAGGCAGAAGCACTGCCTTCGCGGTGCAAGGCCAGGGACCATTGGCTCCTGCTCCGCAACCAGACGGGAGCTGCAACCATGAGCCATTGTCTTCGCTACACGACGGCCGCCCTTCTCACTCTCGGCCTTTCCGCCATCGCCCAAGCCGAGGAACTCGTCGTGGGGGCGTTCGGAGGATCCTTCGCCGACAACGTCAAGGCCTGCCACGTCGCGGCCTTCGAGAAAGCCACCGGCGCGACCGTCTCCCTAAAGCTCGGCAATTCCTCGCAATTTGCGGCTGCGCTCCGGGCCACCGGCGGCAAGTCGGACATGGACCTTGTCTACATCGACAACTCGCTCGCCGCCCAGACCCACGGCGAGAACCTCAACGAGCGGATCGATCGGTCCAAGCTGAAGAACGCCGGCGACATCATTCCGACTGCTTGGGGCAAGGATGACAGCTACGTTGTCGCCATGGTGAGCGCCACCACGCTCGTCTACAACCCCAAGCTGGTCAAGACGCCGCCGACCTCCTGGCTCGATCTCGCCGACCCGGCCTACGCGGGCAAGTATGCCATCGGCGACATCAGCGGCACCGCAGGCCTGCACTATTTCCTGGCCTTGAACAAGCTGAAGGGCGGAACGCTCGACAACGTCGACCCCGGCATCGAAGCCATCAAGCCCATCGCCAAGGGGTCGGCGGTGCTCTACACCCAGGCGGACCAGTTGATCTCACTGTTCGAGCGGGAGGAGATCGCCATCGCACCCTGGTACCCGGATCGTGCCGGTGTCGCCATGGACAAGGGGCTTTCGCTTGCGGTTGCCTATCCGAAGGAAGGCGCGGTCGGCATTCTGCCGGCCGTCCTCATCCCCAAGGGGACCGCGAAGTCGGACCTGGCGCACAAGTTCCTCGATCAGATCCTCTCGGCGGAAGGGCAAGGCTGCTTCTCCGAGCGGGCCTATATCGGGTCGGTTAACACCAAGGTCCAACTCTCCGACAAGCTCAAAAAGATCGTGCCCTATGGCGAAACGCTGGAGAAGGCCTGGTTCATCGACCCGGAAGTCGTCGCCAAGAACTCGCCGATCTGGACGCGTCGCTGGCAGCGTGAGGTGGCGCGCTGATCCGGCAGCCTGACGAGTGGGAGCTTCCATGAGCGCGCTGAGCTTCGAGCAGCTGGGCAAGTCCTACGGGGATGTCGCCGTTGTTAGTGACATCTCTCTGACGATCACTGAGGGCGAGTTCGTCTCCCTGCTCGGCCCGTCCGGCTGCGGCAAGACGACGATCCTGCGGATGGTGGCGGGCCTTGTCCAACCAAGTCGTGGCCGAATCCTGATTGGCCGCGATGATGTCACCGCACTACCGCCGAACAAACGGGGGCTGGGTCTTGTCTTCCAGTCCTATGCGCTGTTCCCGCATCTCACCGTCTACGAGAATGTTGCGTTCGGTCTGCGCCGGCGCAAGGTCGCTGGCGCGGAACTCGACAGACGCGTGAAGGAGGCGCTCGCCATGGTCCGGCTCGCTGACTTCGGCGAGCGCTACCCGCGGCAGCTTTCGGGCGGTCAGCAACAGCGTGTCGCCATCGCAAGAGCCCTTGCGCCGCAGCCTCGCGTGCTGCTTTTCGACGAGCCTCTCTCCAATCTCGATGCGCAGCTGCGCGACGAAATGCAGATCGAACTCAAGCGCTTGCAGCGCGGGCTCGGCATCACCACGCTCTTCGTCACCCATGACCAGGGCGAGGCACTGTCGATGTCTGACCGTGTCGGGGTGATGGCCAAGGGCGTTATGCAGCAATTTGCTACGCCGGAGGAAATCTATCATCGGCCCGCAACCGGCTTTGTCGCCAGCTTCATCGGCAAGCCCAACCGGCTGCCCGGTACCGTCGCCTCCCGCGCCGGAAAGGGGGGCGTTTTGCGCCTCGGCGACGCCATCGAAATGCCGGCGGCCTCTCTCGACCAGCCGGCGGGGGCCAAGGTCGACGTCATCATCCGCCAGGAGGCAATCCGGCTTCTGAATGGCACGAGCGCATCTGACGGACTTCAGGGCACTGTCGCGCTTCGCTCGTTCAGCGGCGCGCGGGTCCAGTATGTCGTGCGCCTCTCTGGGGGAGTTGAACTCGTGGCCGAGACGGCCTCGCATGGGCCGAACGCGGCGCTTGCACCCGACACGCCGGTCACACTGGCGATCGACGCCGACTCGGTGTTTGCCATGCCGCCCGAGGAACCCAGCGCATGATGTCCACGCGTCATGGCCTGATGCTGATCGCGCCGCTGGCGCTGGTGCTCGCGGGCTTTTTCCTTATTCCCGTGCTGATGCTGTTGCCAACGAGTTTTGGCGAGTACATGCCGGGCTCCGGTGTGGTCAAGGGCGTCTGGACCCTGGAGAACTATACCCGGATCATTACCGACGAGTATTACCGTGAGGTGGTCTGGCGGACGCTCGGCCTCGGCCTTTTCGTGACCCTGGTCTGCCTCGTGCTGGGCTACCCGCTGGCATACCTCATCGCCCGTGGGCCGGAACGCTGGCGCTTGCCGCTGATCCTGCTGGTGATCTTTCCGATGATGCTGAACCTTGTGGTTCGGTCCTTCGGCTGGATCGCGCTTCTGGCCAATCGCGGCCTCGTCAACAACCTGCTGATCCAGATGGGACTGATCTCGACACCCATCAAGCTGATGTTCAACCTGACCGGCTTGATGATCGGCATGACCCACATCTACCTTCCCTTCATGGTCCTGATGTTGGTTGCAGCCATCCGGAATGTGCCGCGCGATGTCGAAGCCGCCGCCGCGACGTTGGGATCCAACCGACTCCACGTCTTCACCTCGGTCACGCTGCCTCTGTCCGCACCGGGCATTCTGGCAGGCTCGATTCTGGTCTTCGTGCTGACCATCAGCGCCCTTGTGACGCCGCGGATGCTGGGTGGGCCGACCTACAAGGTGATGGCGACGCTGATCTATGACGAGTACATGCAGCTTCTCGATTGGCCCAGCGGATCCGCGCTGTCCTTTGCATTGACGATCATGGCTATCGGTATCATCTGGCTGTCGAGCCGGCTGACCAAGCAATGGGCGGGCATGGCATGAGCACAGACCGCGAAAGCCATCCCGGCCTTGGAGTAACGATCGCTGCCTTCGCCGTGATCGTCTTCCTGCAGGTTCCGGTCGCTGTCGTAGTGCTGGCGGCGTTCTCCACGACATCCTATCTGACGATCCCACCGCAAGGCCTGACGCTGTCCTGGTTCGGCAAGGTGCTGAGCGACCCGACCTATCTTTCTGCCATCCGGATGAGCCTGATCCTGGCCTTTGGCTCGACCGCGATCTCGCTGGCCCTGGGCGTGGCGGCGGCCTATGCCTTGTTTCGCAGATCGATCCCCGGCTCGGAGGCGATCATCTCCTTCCTCATGGCGCCGCTGGTTCTGCCGGCGGTGGTCATCGGCGTCGCGTTGCTGCAGTTCTTCAGCCTGACAGGGCTGCGCGGCAGCCTGATCGGCCTTCTTCTCGCCCATGTGGTGATCACGGTCCCGTACATCGTCCGCTCCGCGCTCGCGAGCCTGAGCGGGCTCGACCTCGCGGTCGAGGAAGCGGCGCGCGTGCTTGGAGCCACCGGCTTCGAGGCTTTTCGCCTCGTGACGCTTCCACTGATCCGGCCGGGCCTGGTGGCCGGTGCCCTCTTCGCCTTCATTACCTCGCTCGACAATGTTCCCGTGACGATCTTCCTGATTAGCGGCAACCAGACGACCCTGCCGGTTCTGATCTTCTCGTCCGTCGAGATGGGCGTCGATCCGAGTGTCGCTGCGGTCTCGACACTGCTCATTGTTGCAACGGGAATCGTCCTTTTGCTGGCGGAACGTCGCGCCGGCTTCCACCGCTTCGTCTGACACGAGGTCACATCATGCCGCTGACCAGCAAGGGTTTTCCTCTCTTCCTCACCTTCGATCTTGATGCCGAGACGATGTGGACGGCTCGCGATCCCTCCTATGCCAACCGGCCCATCCTGATGTCGCAAGGGGCTTATGGCTGGAAGGTCGGGACAGGCCGTATTCTTGACCTCCTCGATCGCTACGGCATCAAGTCGACGTTCTTCGTGCCCGGCCTCGTAATCGACCAGCGCGAGGGCTTGATCGAGGAGATCCTGAAGCGCGGCCACGAGCTGGCGCATCACAGCTATTCCCACGCGTGGATCCTTTCCCTTACGCCCGAGCAGGAGCGTGAGCAGATGGAGAAGGGCTTTCAGTCCATCAAGCGGGTCAGCGGCAGAGCCCCGCGTGGCTGGCGGTCGCCGGCAGCCGAAATCAGCGCGGTCACCATGCCGATGCTTGTTGAATACGGCTTCGACTACTCGTCGAACTTCTTCGATGACGATTCGCCGTACCTGCATGCCGTCGAGGGCAAGGAGACGGACATCGTCGAGTTGCCCTTCCGCTGGGTGCTCGATGATGCTCCCTTCTTCCAGTACTCGATTGTTCTGCCCGGCCGCACGATGCAGGCACCCTCGGCCCTGCTCGAGGCGTGGCGGAGCGAGTTTGACGTCCTCTACGCTGAGGACCGCATGATGATGATCGGCATGCATCCGCAGATCATCGGCCAGCCCTCGCGCATCAAGGTCCTTGAGGGCCTGATCGAGCATGCCTTAAAGCATCCGAATGTCTGGATTGGCCGCTGCGACGAGATTGTCGACGACATGCGCCCAGGCCTGATGAAGGCACGAGCGGAGGCTCGGCGTTGAGCGGCCTGCTGACTCAGCGGCGCATCCTCGTCACAGGTGGCGCCAAGGGGATTGGGCTTGCCACGGTCCGGCGCTTCGTGGACGAGGGAGCCCATGTGGTTGCACTCGACCGGGACGAGGCAGCGCTCGCGATGCTGGCGCAAACATCGGCGGAGGGCCGCATTCATGTTGTAACGGCCGACGTTGCCGACGCCACCTCCATTGCCACTGCGGTTGCCACTGCCGTGAATGCCCTGGGTGGGCTCGATGGTTTGGTCAACGCCGCTGGCCTCGACTTGGTCGCTGATCTTGAGACGATGACGTCAGCTGACTGGTCGCGCGTGCTCGCCGTCAACCTGACCGGTCCAGTGATCGTGATGCAAGCCGCCTTTCCTCACCTAAGGGCCGCAGGAGGTGGCACGATCGTTAATGTGTCTTCCGGCGCCGGGCTGTCGCCGCTGAAGCACCGGACGGCCTATTGCGCGTCCAAGGCCGGCTTGCAGATGGCCTCGAAGGCGGTGGCCATGGAGGCGGCTGAATTTGGCATCCGGGTCAACACGGTCTGTCCCGGCGCGGTCGAGACAGAGCTGTTCCGATCGAGCATTGACCATGCTCCCGATCCACAGGCCGCTTATGAGGCCGTCCGCGCCCGGTATGCGCTGCAGCGCATTGCCTCGCCCGACGAGATTGCCGCCGCAATCCTGTGGCTGACGAGCGCGGAGTCGTCCTATGTCACCGGCACGGCAATAGCGGTCGACGGCGGACGCACCTTCCATTGAGGAGATTGTGATGAGCGAAAGCCATGGCCGCTTTTTTGGGAAGACGATCGCGATCACGGGCGCCGCTCACGGGATCGGCGCTGCGACCGCTCAGCGTTTTCTCACTGAAGGCGGGCGCGTCGCTGTCATCGACCGGGAGGGTGACGGCTTCGACGAGTATCGGAACGCCTTTCCAACGGACCGCCTGATGGTCATGGTCGGCGACTGTACCGACGCATCCATCCTGGCCGATTTCCACGATCGCACCGTGGCGGCCTTCGGACCGGTTGACATTCTGTTCAACAATGTCGGCCAGAGCGGCCGGGAACGGGCGGCCCACTTTCATGAATCTGAGGAAGACGTGTGGCGCTTCGTGCTCGAGGTCTCTCTGCTGAGCACCATGCGTCTGTCACGGCTCGTTGTGCCGGCCATGCGCGAGCGCGGCGGGCGCATTGTCAATATGTCCAGCGACGCAGCCTTTGTGGGGGACGCCGGCCTCTCCGACTACGCTGCCGCCAAGATGGGGATCGTCGGGTTTACACGATCGCTCGCCCGCGAACTGGCGCCATTCGGCGTCACAGTCAACGCGGTTGCGCCAGGCGCCATTCGGACCCGCGCTCACGACCGGCTCACGCCGGCCGTGATCGAGAAAATCAAAGCCACGACCCCGGCCGGGTACATCGCCGAGCCGGAGGATGTCGCCGGCTGCGTTGCCTTCCTCGCGAGCCAGGAGGCCCGGTACGTCACTGGACAGACGCTCCTGATCGATGGCGGCCGTTGGATGATCTGAGAAGGAACTCCCATGACTGCCATTGCCGATCTCCCCGCAACGGAACTGGCCGCCGCCATCCAAACGAAGGCGATTTCTCCGGTAGAGGCGGTCGAGGCCGCTCTCGCCCGGATCGAAGAGCGCCAGGAGCTTAATGCCTTCATGGCAATCTGCGCTGATCGCGCCCGAGCGGAGGCGCGGACGGCCGAGGCTGCCGTCATGAGCGGCGCTCCGCTTGGCCCGCTCCACGGGATCCCGTTTTCGGTCAAAGATCTGACGAATACGGAGGGCGTAGCGACTACGCAGGGCAGTGCGCTGTTTGCGGACACAGTCCCATCCGCCGATGCCGTTGCGGTCGCCCGCGCAAGAGCGGCCGGCGCGATCCTGATTGGCAAGACCACGACGCCGGAATTCGGCCACAAGCCGTTCACCGAGGGTCCCTTCTTCGGGCGCACGCTCAACCCATGGAGCCACGATCACACCTGTGGCGGCTCGTCAGGCGGCGCGGCCGTTGCGGTCGCAGCCGGGATGGGGCCGTTGGCCCTGGGCACCGATGGCGGCGGTTCCATCCGGATTCCGGCAGCCTGCTGTGGCGTGGTGGGGCTGAAGGCTACCCTCGGCGTAATTCCGAACCTGCAGGCTCCTGATCTGTTCGGGGCCAACTCCTTTGTCGGGCCGATGGCGCGCGAGGTCTCCGGCACGCAACTGATGTTCGAGGCTCTGAGAGGACCTGATCGCCGCGACCCTTATGGACAGGCGGGAACCCTGCCGCGGCGCGCACTGTCTGATGGGGAGCGCCCCCGCATCGGGATCCTGCTCCGGTGTGGCAACATCGTTGATCCTGAGGTCGAGACATCCATTGTCGCTGCAATGAAGCAGGCCGAAGCCCTTGGCATGATCGTCGAGCCGATTGAGCTCGATTTGGTCTCGATGGAGCCGCACTTCCTGGTGCTTCTACGATCACTCCTGCTGGCCCGGCTAGGAAGCCATGCGGCACGCTCACCAGAGAAGCTCGATCCAACGCTGCTGGCGACGATGGAGGCAGGGCGCGCCTATAGCGCCGTGGATGTGCACGAGGCTCAGTTCGCACGGACCGACTGTTTTCTCCAGATCCAGGATATTCTTTCTCGCTTTGATCTGATCGCCTCGCCCACGCTCTCAGCCCCGCCACTCCCGGTTGATCTTGATCCTCTCGGGGCGATTGAGATCGGTGGCAGCAACGCGGGTACGATCCGTGGCACTTGGTATCCGTATACATTCCCGTTCAATCTGACGGGACACCCGGCACTCTCGTTGCCTTGCGGCCTCACACAGGGCGGACTGCCAATTGGCTTACAACTCGTCGGCCGGTGGTTCGAGGACGATTATCTGATTGATGTGGCATCCCGACTGGAGGCGAGCCTCAACTTCAAAGCTCTTGCGACTAAGGTGCTGCGCAATAGGCCTGCGCCCATAGTCGCAGACGGAGACTGAGCGAAACAATCTACACATCAAAGTTCGGCTAAGTCGGCTGTCCTTCTTCCGCATCATTAAGAACACCGGGGCCGTCCGGAACTGCGCGGGTTCTGCCAAGGATCCGAGCCCCGAGCCTGAAATGGCCCAGCGCCTTGGTCTTGTGGAGGTCGCACTTCACTCGATCCTGCGGGAGACGACGGTAGCTCCATGCTAGTATACCCATCCGCTCGACCAGTCGCATCAAAGGGTCATAGCGCGGGTAACCCTCCTTTTGGATTGGCTACGCCTTCATGCAGCGGCGGCCTGCTGGCTATTGAGGAGAGACATTCCGACATCGGTGCGAGTGTTAACGCGCTGCATTGAGGGATGACGGGACAGGCGTGTGGCGACAACGTGTGCATCGGCGGAGATCGGGACCGTGAGAGTGATGACGGCTGAGGCGGTTCCATCCGCCCTCGCCGTGAGCGCAAAGCTACGCAGTTCAAAGCCGAAACGCTGAGCATCGCCCAGGAGACGGATTGCCCCATCGTATGAATCGTTGAGGACTGCCTCGACAACAATCTCTTGCATCGGTTCTGCCGACATCCTTGCCTCCGAGCTGGCTATTCATCTGGAGGAGACTTTAGCGGAGTTCGGCCAGGAGTTCTTGCCGAAGGACGTGCTTTATGCTCTCATTTCAGAATGAAACCTGGCAAATCGACGGCGAGACAGAACAGGTATTCTGCGGGGCAACTTGCTCGCGACAGACCATCACTCGACGGGATGGATCGCAAGATTCTCTCGGCTCTCCGAAGCGACGGACGGCTCACGATGGCTGAGCTTGCCGAGAAGGTTGGCCTCTCCCAATCACCCTGCTGGACCCGGGTAAAGCGCCTTGAGGCCAACGGTGCCCTCGAGAGCTATGTGGCGGTTCTCAACCACAAGGCTATCGGATTGCCGAATGTGGTCTTTGTCGAGGTGACGCTTGATCGGCACGACGAGAAGGTCCTCGCACAATTCGGCGATGCCTTGGCGCAGATCCCAGAGGTGATTGAGGCACACCTCGTGACCGGAGACTATGACTATCTCGTCAAAGTGGCGGTAGCCGACACAGAGCACTACGAGCGGTTCCTGCGCGAGAGCCTCTACCGAATTCCAGGCATCCGCCATTCACGCTCAACCTTTGCCCTTCGGGAGTTGAAGCGAGCTATATCCGTTGACCCCCTGCTGCTTGCAGACAGGTGATCGTATGGTCTCCTGCCTGTCCGATGAACGGGGCACGCTCCAGGATCGGCAACCGCAAAGGTTCGGCCTGACAAAGAGAAGCGCCTCGCGGGTGGTACGCATCCGAGGGAGACCGCGGGATCAGGCCTCGCGCGTCAATGGGATCGTGGCTAACGTTGGTGCAGGTTTAAGGGGCGGCTTTTTGTGATGCGACAGTCCTGCGAGCCTCGATGATGTATTTGAGGTTCTCGATGCCATCTTCGGTGAAGAGGACAATATGCTCGGTCAATTCGGAGGCTGGGTAGTTGTCGTAGGCACTGAGGCGGCCGTCTTCCGAGAACATTTCGATCGAGCACTCGTGCAGGAAGTCCTCGTCTTCACCGAGCATGTCAGCCACGTATTTCAGCGTGTACAGCGTTGAGTTGCGGTATCCCACTCGTCGGTCCCTTTTCGGTTACGCAGCCAGCTGGGACGCCAGGTTCTCGGCCTGCCGTAGCCTTTTCCATTCCCAGGGAAGCAATTCGTGCAGGCGGGCGACAGGAAGATCGGCAATCCGGACCAGCACGTCGGCGAGCCAGGCTTTTGGATCGACATCGTTGAGACGACAGGTCGTGATGAGGGTGAGCATGACGGCGGCACGATCCGCCCCGCGCTGGGACCCCGCGAAGGTCCAGTTGCGGCGCCCCAGGGCGATCCCTCGCAAGGCCCGCTCGGCGGCATTGTTCGTCAGACAAACCCGGCCATCCTCCAGGAAGCGGGCAAAGCCATCCCAGCGCTTCAGCATGTAGTCCATGGCGCCGATCACCTCGGACGATCGGCTGAGCGTGGCACGCTCTCGTTTCAGCCACTCGTGCATGTCATCGAACAGCGGCTTGCTTTTCTCCCGCCGCACCGCCAGTCGTTCCGCGGCGCTCAAGCCGTTGATCTGACGCTCGATGTCGAACAGCGCGTCGAACCGCTTGACGGCTTCCAACGCGATCGGGGAGATCGGCCTGCCGTTTCTTTTGCGATCCCGAGCCTTTTTCTCGATATCGGCCAGTTCAAAGAATTTCCGTCGCGCATGTGCATGGCAGAAGGCAAAGGTAAGGGGCACCGCTTTCTGTTCGGCAACACTGATCGGCTCGAAGCCATTGTAACAGTCACTCTGCAGAATGCCGCCATACCCGGCCAGGTGCTTTTGCGGATGCTCGCCGCGGCGGTCACTCGAGGCATAATAGACTGCTGCCGAAGCCGTGCCGCCCCCGAAGGGCTGGTCATCCCTCACGTAGGTCCAGATGCGCCCGGTCGTGCATTTGCTTTTGGCCCGGATGGGAATGGTCGTATCGTCGCCGTGAAGGCGCTCGGCCGCAAAGACATGCTTCTCAATCAGATTGAAGACCGGCATGAGCGCGGAGGTTCCAAACCCAACCTGATCGGCCAGCGTCGAGGTCGACAGCGCGATGCCTTCGCATGTAAACCGGGCGCTCTGGCGATTGAGCGGATTGTGCATGCCGAACTTGTCGAAGAGGATCGTCGCCAGCAGATGAGGGCCGATGAAGCCGCGCGGCGTGGCATGGAACGGCGCTGGCGCCTGGCTGATCGCCTCACAGTCCCGGCACGTGAACTTCTCCCGGATCGTCTCGATCACTTTGAAGCGACGCGGGATCTCCTCCAGCGTCTCGGTGATGTCCTCGCCCAGTTTCGCCAGGCGCGAGCCACCGCAGCAGGCACAGGTCGCCAGGGGAGCAATCACCACGCGTTCGCGCTCGATATCCTCCGGCCAGGGCTTTCGGACCGGCCGCCGGCGCACAAAGGAGCGCCCGGTTGAGTTCCTGGCGGCGGCCTGCGCCGCAACCTCATCCTCGGTCGCGGCCATCACCAGTTCTTCGAGCTGTAATTCCAGCTGGTCGATCAGTCGCGCCGCGCGCTCGGACCGCTGGCCGCGCAGTTCGCGCTTCAGCTTTTCGATCGCCAGTTCCAGACTGGCGATCAGGGCCTCGCTGTCAGACAACAGGGCCTGCGCCTTGGCGGCTTGCGCCACAGCCCTGTCCCTCTCGGCGACAACGACATCCCGCTCGGACAGCAGCGCCAGATAGGCGCTCACAAGGTCGTCTGGAAGATCGACAGGCGTTGACGGCATGACGCCATTCGAACAGAATTTCCCTGTATTTTCAATCGAATAATGCTAACCAACCCGTGTTGGGCGCCAGGTTTCCTGCGGATTGCGCCAGTCGATTCCGGACAGAAGATAAGACATCTGAGCCGGGGAGATCGCAACAGCGCCGCCCTCCACATTCGGCCAGATGAAGCGGCCTTTCTCCAGTTTTCGCGTGAACAGGCAGGCTCCCTGGCCGTCATGCCAAATCACTTTGATCAGGTCACCTTTGCGCCCCCGGAAGCAAAAAAGGTGGCCGCCCAGAGGGTCATGCTTCAATATCTCCTGCACCCGAAGAGCCAGAGTGGGAAAGCCACAGCGCATGTCGGTATGCCCGGTTGCCAGCCATACCTTCACACCCTGACCCATCGGAAACGGGTTCATGGCAACGTCTCCAGACCACGTATGATCCGCAGCAATGCCTCAACGTCGACATCCCGGTCCACACTCACACGCCTGCCGTTCGCGCTCATGACTTCCATGCGACCGTGGTCGGGTGTGAGAGGCTGCACAGGTGCAGCCGA
>NZ_JAGPUP010000475.1:0-22004 GCF_018069605.1 Microvirga sp. HBU67558
AGGATCAAAATGCCCGAAAAAGTTGTCCTCCCAATGGACCAGTTTGACGGGTCAGGACCAAAGGCTCGGATTGCTTCCTCTATATTCTTGACGTTCTGCTCCGCGAGATCACTGAAGTTCAGCGGAACACTCATGCGCACGTACTCATAAGCAGCCTCTGAGAGACAGATGCCACCTGGATCTGCAAGGCTTTGCAGGCGAGCGGCGATATTTACGCCGTCTCCAAGCAGGTCGCCGTTCCGCACCATTACATCGCCGACGTGCACCCCGATCCGAAAACGCAGGGTATGTTCCTTGGGGAGATCTTGGTTCGCCTGAAAAAGTGCATGCTGCACGTCTATGGCACACTGAACGGCATCCACGGCACTGGGGAACTCGCCCAAAACACTTTCACCAGCGGCGTTCGCGATTCGTCCTCCGTGGTCTGCAATGAGACGGTCCATGATCTGACGGTGGGCAGTCAGGGTACGGAGCGTTCCAACCTCATCCAGGCTCATAAGGCGCGAATAACCAGCCACGTCAGCGGCAAAAATCGCCACCAGCCGTCGCTCAATCTTATGCTCCTGCGGACCCACTGGAACCCTCGGTGCAGTAGTTAGAGATCGGATTCTGCTCTGGGTTGGGTGTGGTGTCTAGCCGATGACCGATTAGATCTGAAAAGCCAAGCTTGGTCGGGAGCGTCGAGCAGCTTGCCGCATTCCAGAGGGTCCCTCTCACTGTTGGCCCCACAGATCCTCATGCTTCCCTCGATTGGCGACGACCTTCCGGGCAGACCGGGCTCTTCCTCAGGGACAGCCCGTAGGAACATCATCCCGGCCCTTGTCATTCAGTTCAATGCCGTGGGCCTTCACAGATCAGTACGTTTTACTGCCCGCGATTATTTGAACAGGGAAGGCTCATCATGAGTGCGAACGGACTCGATGTCTTCGACAAGACTCTTCAGATCACCCATATCTGGCTCAACGAGATTACTGAGCTCGTGGGGCCCGACAAGCAGGTTGCCTGGCATGTGCTGGGCGGAGTGCTGCGAGCCGTGCGCGATCGTATTCCGCTGGAGCTCGCCGTCCATCTCGGAGCAGAACTGCCGATTTTAGTGCGCGGAATTTACTACGATCAATGGCAGCCCGAGGTGCAACCCGAGCGCTATCGCTCCGAAGACGAGTTCCTCACGGGTGTTTCCGAGAACATCGGGCCCGTTCGGCCCGTCAATCCTCGTGATGCCGCACAAACCGTATTCAGTGTGCTGTCCCATCATGTTTCGGAAGGTCAGCTTGGAAAAGTGCGGGATGCCCTTCCCGAGGATGTCCGAGCGATTTGGATCCATGATCGCAGTTCGGGAGAACAGAATTACGATCCGACACTGCTACAGCCTGCCACGGCGCAGCCCTAGCAAGCCGCTAAGCTGCGGACATGACGGCTCAATACAGGAGTTCCTAACAGGTATTCCCGTGAAAGCAGAGTGGCACAACCGAGACGCGGCGGATTACGACTTGGGTCCGAGCGGGCGAGATTGCGGGCCCTGAAGAGAACACCTGGTTGAAGAGGAAACTCTCAATCATTCGACTAAGCGACACTACGGTCAGGGTTCTGCAGGCCTGGAGCCGTTGCAGAGTGATCGCTAGGCCTCTGCGATTAGTCGGGAGACACGGAGGGAGACTCGCCCAACAAGACGCTCGTCGTGGCGTAAAGGGGCGTCGAAGCGGCATCGTCTCATGACCTTGCATCCTGCGCGCCGCCGGCTTGCCGCCGTCACTCCATGGGCGGCAGGATCGGAGCGGAAGAGGGTGGCAAAGGGGTAAACGAGTCTGGGTTTGAAGCTGTGTTCACACGTGTGGAGACTAAGTTGGAATTCCGCGTCCACTATCTCCTGCCGAAGAACTGCGGCATGTCATCGGTAGTCGTCGAGGCCAGCACGCGCGAGGAGGCCGAATTCGTCGCTGCTGTCCAGTATGATTTCCCGTCAGGCACCAGGGTTCTTGACGCTAATCCGTACAACATCTTTGGGCTCGCCCCAACTGAGCCAAGGTTTGGTCTCTATTGGGAGGTTCGGAGACGGATCGAGCAGGGCTATTACGACGAGTGGCCCTTGGCGCCTGAGGAGCGCTCTCGTCGCAGGCGTCAGTTCTTCAAGGAAGTCGCCGGGATTTTCGGGACCAGGAAAGGGCACGAGCACCTGTTCGACACGGCGGAGCGGCTGGCGCGCCAGTTCCGGCTAGCCGGCAAGACAACCATTTCCGGCAACATCACCGCGATCGTGGACCAGCATCCTTTGATCAACCTGTTGGACTGGTATCAGCAGCTAAAGCTTGTTGCCGACAACGTGGCGAAAGCGCCGACCCGCAGGAATCCGAGGGAGGTGGTGACGCCGGTGGACAAACGCGTCGGCTCCCGCGTTCTCAGAGAAAACAGATAGCATTCTGGGGCGAAAACCAGAGGGGTTGTCGGCCGAAGCGTCCCGGTGCTTGTGAAAGGCGTTCAAGATCACCTGAAACTCTGCTCACGCTGGCGCGAAATCGCTGCTTACCATCCTCTGAAATCTGTGCTCACGATATGGTGGAATTAGTGATCAGAAGGATCGAGGATCGCACCCACGGAGGCGATCTTGTCGCCTGAATGGATCTCGGCGCTGGCCAACCTCATGACAGGCCTGGCGGCCGTCGTCGCCGGCTGGGCCGGGGTCCGCGGGCTCAATGCCTGGCGGACCGAGATGGTCGGCCGGCGCAAGACTGAGCTCGCCGAGGAGGTGCTAGCGGGGTTCTACCGGGCCAGGGACATCCTAACATGGGCGCGCTTTCCCGCCTCAGATGACAACGACGGTGGGGAGGATGATCGCCCTAGAACGGGACCGAAGGACGAGGAGCTTGAACGAGGCGAAATATTCACGCCCGTTGACCGCCTGACCAAGGAGAGCCAAGTGTTTTCCGAGCTCCAAGCGAGTCGGTACCGCTTCATGGCCTATTTTGGGGAGGAAGCCGCCCGGCCCTTCGAGGAGATTCGGGCCATTCACAGCGAGGTCATCGACTCGGCCCACAACCTGATCCGCACCTACGGCCAGGAGCCAACGGGCTCGGAGGAAGCGAGGCGCAACCAATGGGAAGCGGCGATTGGCTGGGGCGAAGGCGACGGTGACACTCTCAGGAGGCGGCTTGATCTGGCGGTGAAGGCCATTGAGCAGACTTGCCGACCCCTGATCGAGGAGCGCCATAGCACGCGCCGCAATGGTCCCGTTTGAGGCCTTTGGACATTTTCATAAGGGCCTGGCAATTGTGCCTGTGTGATTAGCTGGGGCAAGCTGGCGTTCATCAGCCTCGCGCTCTCTGCTCCCTTGTCGTGGGCGGCGGTACAGATGCATTTGAGAGAACGATGTGGATCTGAGCTACCGCCGCCGCGCCTTCACCAATTGCCGCGCCGACGCGCTTAACTGACCCCGCCCGAACATCACCGACCGCGAACACATTGGCGACTTCCGCTTCCAGCGCAAAGCGGCGTCTTGGGCCGCATTCTTCCATTATGCCGGTGGCCGGTAGAGCCGCACCTGTGCGAACAAAGCCGTTGGCGTCCAGGCCCACGCCGCAGCCCTTGAGCCAGCCCGTTGCGGGATCCGCGCCGATGAAGATGAAAACGTTGCGGATCGGCTTCTCCGTCTCCGCGCCGCTAACGCGGTTGCGCCACCAGACGTGCTAAAGCTGCCCCTCCGGCGAACCCGAGAGGGCGGTGATCTCGGTTTCGGTCAGCACTTCGATGTTGTCCGCAGCCGCAATCCTGTCGATCAGATATTGCGACATGCTCTCGGCCAGACTGGGCCCACGGACCAATATCCACACCTTCGCGGCAAAGTCCCTCAGAAACACCGCCGCTTGCCCGGCAGAGTTGCCGCCGCCCACAAGGGCAACCTCCTCGTTCCGGCACAGGCGCGCTTCAATGGGTGAGGCCCAGTACCACACGCCGCGCCCCTCGAACTCCTCCAGGCGAGGAATATCCGGCCGCCGATAACGGGCGCCCGAGGCTACAACCACCGTGGAGCCTTTGACTCGCCGGCCGTCAGCGAGTTGTATCCCATACGGCATTTGCGAGCAATCGAGGCCGACGGCTTCGGCCGGGATCACCATCTGGGCGCCAAATTTCTGCGCCTGGACGAAAGCCTGCGCCGTAAGCTCCCGGCCGGGGATGCCGGTGGGAAAGCCAAGATAGTTCTCGATCCGGGCGCTCTCGCCTGCTTGGCCGCCAAAAGCAACGGCATCCAGGACGATGACCGACAACCCCTCCGACGCGGCGTAAACTGCCGTCGAGAGACCAGCAGGCCCCGCTCCGATGATGGCAACGTCATAGGCTCGATCCGGCTCATCGACGGGCACCATGCCGAGCGCGTGCGCCAGAGCGCGCTCGGTCGGGTTCTTGAGAATTGTCCCCTTGGGACACACGGCGAGGGGTAGATCCTTCGTGTCCGGCGCATAGCTCTCGATGAGCGTCGCCGCGTCACGGTCGCGGGCGGGATCGAGCACCTGGCATGGATAGCCATTGCGGGCCATGAAGCCTTGCAGACGGACCACGTCGGGATGGGTTTCATGACCGATCAGGACCGGGCCGCCTGCACCCGTCTCAATCAGCACGACGCGCCTGAGAATGAGCGCCCGCATGATCCTGTCGCCCAGTGCGGGTTCGGCGATCATCAAGGCCCGTAGGTTTTCGGGCGGAATGAGCTGCGCCTCCACATCGTCAATGGCATGGACATCGACCAGCGCTGGCTGGCCTGACAACTGCCCCACCTCGGCGACGAAGTCGCCGGGTCCCAGCTCGACAATCGGGGACAGACGCCCCCAAGGGTCCCATTGGGCGACCCTGACCGAGCCGGTGATGAGGACGAACATGCCCGGAGCAACATCGCCGGTGACAAAGAGCTGCTCACCTGCCGCATGGCGTCGGATCTCGCCGAAGCGACGCAGGCGGCCGATGTCCGTAGTCCCAAATTTCGGAAACATCTGCTCGTTGCGGGGATCAATGGCTGCCATGGGAAACCTTGCTTTTTCGCAGTACGAGATGATCGGGCCGGGTGGCCGCACTGAAATTCAGGAGCTGCTCCGGCCTAGTCGGCAATCCCTCGGGCCTGATCCTGCTCGGTGGCATCCTTCCTGTCCTGGTCGCGCACGAGCCAATGGACCGAGCCGAGTGCCAGGATAGCCGCGGCCAGCCCGACGATGGTGAGCGGGTCGGTCTTGCTCGCATCCAGGATGATGAATTTACGCACCAGCGCCAGCAGGGCAATCAGCACCACTGTGCGCACCTGCACGATGCTTTCCTTGCGGTGAAGGATGCTGATGATCGAATGGTTGAACTCCAGGGCAATCAGCACCGTGAAGATCATGCCAAAGACCCCCTGGAACACGCCCGTCTCCGCCGGGTCGAGAAGCCCAGATAGCAGCAGCATGAGGATGCGGAAGCCCAGGTGGATCATTGCGGCCGCGATCACCAGCCCGATAAGGCTGGTTAGCACCAGCGAGACGACCTGCTCGAAACGCTCGTAGGTGCTCAGGATGGGCCAAGCCTCACGGGTCTCGCGAAGGGCGCGGTCCATGGCCCTCGCGGGCCGGCCGGTTCCCATCGTGGAGCGGGGATCGTCGCGCTCCGTCCGGGGGTGGTCTCCCTCGTCCGATAGTTGCCTCATGTGTGATCTGCCGGACTTAGGTGCTTGCGCCGCCGCGCGTGCTGCCCGGTGCGCCTCCTTGTCCTCACTCGGCGGCCGTCCTGCTGTCGCCGGCTCCGCGCTGGGCGTCCCGGTCCAGCTCGACCGCATCACGGTGGTCATCGGTCGCGCCCGCGGCCTTTGTCGCACCCTCTGCCTTGGGCTGCGGCTCCAGCACTACCCTCTGCTGGTCTCCGTCCCAACGTGCGCTCACCCGGTCACCTTCCTGAACCTCGTTTGCCAGCATTGCGCGGGCAAGCTGGGTCTCCAGCTCGGAGCGAATGAGGCGCCGCAGCTCGCGGGCTCCGAACTCCGGCCGGAAGCCGGCGGCCGCCAAGTGGTCGACAAGGCTGCCGTCGATATCAAGCTCGACGCCTTGGCCATGGGCGGTCCGCCTGACGCGCTCCAGCTGAAGCTCGACGATGGAGCGGATCTCGCTCCGCGCCAGGGCATGGAAGACGATGATCTCGTCGACGCGGTTGATGAACTCCGGCCGGAAGTGGCCGCGCAGCACGTCCATCAGCTCGCGCTTCAGACGGGCCTGATCGTCCTCGGCCGTGCCGCGCAGGTTGAGGTGGCGCTGGATGATGTCGGAGCCCAGGTTCGACGTGGCGATCAGGATCGTGTTGGTGAAGTCGACGACCCGTCCCTTGCCGTCGGTCAACCGCCCATCGTCGAACACCTGCAGCAGCACGTTGTAGACATCCGGATGGGCCTTCTCGATCTCGTCGAGAAGCACGACGGAATAGGGCCGCCGCCGCACGCGCTCGGTCAGCTGTCCGCCTTCCTCGTAGCCGACATACCCAGGAGGCGCACCGATGAGGCGGGCGACCGCGTGGCGTTCCATGTACTCCGACATGTCGAGGCGGATCATCGCGTCCTCCTCGCCGAAGACGGTTTCGGCAAGAGCCTTGGCGAGTTCCGTCTTGCCGACGCCGGTGGGGCCGAGGAACAGGAAGGTCGCGATGGGACGGCGCCCCTCCCGCAGGCCAGCGCGCGCCAGGCGCACGGCGTCGCTGACCGCCCTGACTGCCTCCTCCTGACCGATCACGCGCTGGTGCAGGCGCTCTTCCATCTTCACGAGGCGCTGGCGCTCCTCGGTTGTGAGTTCGTTGACCGGCACGCCGGTGAGCTTGGACACCACCTGTGCGATATGCTCTGTGCGCACCTCGGTCGAGGCCGAGCCGCGTTCACGCCGCCACCGTTCGTTTGCGCCCTGCAGATCCTTGTTGCGGGCATCGTGCCGGGCCTGGATTTCGGAGGCGCGGTCGAATTGCTTGCGGGAGGAGGCGTAGTCCTGCTCGCGCTTGAGCTGGCGCACCTCGGCCTCCATTTCCTGGACGTCCACAGGCCGGGCGGTTGCCGAGATCTTTACGCGCGCAGCGGCTTGGTCGATCAGGTCGATGGCCTTGTCAGGCAGGAAGCGCCCGGTGATGTAGCGGTCGGACAGTTCCGCCGCCGCGATGATGGCCTCGTCCGTGATCGTTACCTTGTGGTGTGCCTCCAGGGTATCCCGTAGACCGCGCAGGATCATGATGGTCTGGGCAACGGTCGGCTCGGGCACGAAGACCGGCTGGAAGCGGCGCTCCAGGGCGGCATCCTTTTCGATGTACTTCTGATACTCGTTGAGCGTCGTTGCGCCGATCAGGTTGAGCTCGCCGCGGGCAAGCGCCGGCTTGAACACGTTGGCGATGTCGAGCCCGCCTTCGCCGCCGCCCTGGCCGGCCCCCACGATGGTGTGGATCTCGTCGATGAACAGGACCAGCTCGTCCTCGCGCTCGGTGACCTCCTTGAGGATCTGCTGAACGCGTTCCTCAAACTCGCCCCGATACTTGGAGCCGGCCACCATGGAGTTGATGGACAGCTCCACGAGGCGCTTGTTGCGCAGGCTCTCCGGCACTTCGCCGCCAACGATGCGCTGGGCAAGACCCTCGACGATGGCTGTCTTGCCGACACCCGGCTCGCCGATGAGGACCGGGTTGTTCTTCTTGCGCCGGGCCAGCACCTCGATGGCGGTCTCGATCTCCTTGGCGCGGCCGATCACCGGATCGAGCTTGCCCTCGCGGGCGAGCTTAGTGAGATCGCGCGAGTATTTGTCGAGATTGGGCGTGTTGGTGGGCGTATCGACCCGTCCTTCCTCGGCGCCGCGGCCGACGACCTTGACGACCTGCTGGCGGATGGCCTGAGGGGTGAGGCCATAGCGGTTAAGGACATCGGGTCCGATGCCTTCCCCCTCCTCGGCCAAGCCGATGAGCAGGTGCTCGGGTCCGACATAGGAGTGGCCGAACTCGCCGGAGACGGAGAAGGCCCGGGAGAGAGCGCTCTTCACCCGGGGCGAGACGCCGATCTCGCCGCCTTCCTCTGGGTTGAAGTCGCCCCGGGGGCTTTCCTGGACGATCTGGTTGCGCAGGTCATCGAGCGAGACCTTGAACTGGTCGAGGATGGTGCGGACGACGTCACTTTCGGTCAGAGCGAGCAGGAGATGTTCGGTGTCGACCTCGCGGCGGCCGAAGTCGCCGGCCCGTCGTGCGGCTGATTGGAGGATCTCCTCAGCATGCTCGCTCAGACGGTCCGCCATGCCTGCTGCCGCGCCGCGGCCGCGGGTGCGTCCACGCCCGGACCGGACCGGAATGGGCGTGCCGCCATCCCCGGTGTCGGAAGGCTCATCGGCCAGTCTCCCCACGCTGCCGCGCGGGCTCTCGCCGACGACGTCGCCACCGAAGAAGTCGTCGAACAGGCTGCCGCGCCCGCCGAAGAGGGACTCCAGCGGCGAACTCGGCCGCTGCTGCCGCGCCAAACGCCGGTAATCGACGTCACAGAGCTCCATGGTCTCGCGCTGGCCGTTGCTGATCACCTGCGCTCGAACGGTCGCAGGCCGGACACCACAGATGTCACACAATCCGTCTGCCATGGCATGCCTCCATGCTGGCTATCCCACGTCGCGGACGGGCGTTCTGTCATTTCAGCAGACGCTCGCCGCGGCACACCGCTTCGGCGCGATTTGTGGAGGGTAACAGTTGCGAGGGCCTGTAAGCATACCGGTCGATCCCTGAGGGAAGGTACGTGGCTGGAACCAAACAGCGTGGGCCGACCTCGATCAGCCCACCCTTACATAACAGAGCAGCCGATGCAGGTGGTCAGTCGTCTTCCAGGTGGTAACTACGGCCCTGGATCGCATCAAAGCCCTTGGCGGTCAGTTCGACCGTCTCGGCGTCAGGGGTTATGAGAAAGCCTGCGTCCCTCAGCTCCGCGATGGCCACCGCGACCGCGGGGTCCGTGCCGAAGCGGTAATCGAGCGTGGTAATCATGATCCGGGCACCGGGCCGCCGGTGGGTCTCGCGAAACAGGTCCAGGATCTCGCAGGCGATCTCGCTGAGGTGCATTCGTCCGAATCCTTCTGGCTATGGTCACGGACAACGTGTCAGCCATTATCTGGCTCCGCTTGGTTCAGGGACCGTATCCGCGAGGACAGGCCCAAGTCTGTCCCGTCCGCGAGTTGGGCCGCCTCCTCAAGGGCATGGTTCCAGACCGCCCGTGCCTCCCTCGTGCGGCGAAGAAGGGCTGAGACGTCGACAGGGCCGGGATGCGTCCCGGTCCATGCTGGCGGATCGATGGCGGGGAACGACTCCAGGCTGGCTTCGTCCGCCGGGTCGCTGTCATCGGGTTTCGGTTCGTTGGTTTGCATGGTGCTCACCTTTCAATCCGCTGTCAGCTCTGCCGGGACAGAACCGACACCATCTCTCATCGACCGGTCCAGCCGTGTTGAGCCCTGATGCTGCACCGGTTGACCTTCAGGGCGAACGCCTCCATCGAAAGCGTGCCCGTGGTATCGATTTGGATTGATGCGTTTCGCAATCAAGAACCAAATGGGCTGCCGATGCATTGACGAAGCTGCATGCTCCAATCGGTCTTGTCCCCGGAGCGTCCGCGACCCTGACGCGGATGAACAGACCCCGGGTCCGGACCACAAGCTAAGGTATGCGTGGCCATGCGAGATCCGGCAGACTGGATGCTCTCGGAAGCAATTGAGGCGCTTGCCCGTGCCGAGCGCCTGCACCGACAGATGTTCCAACCGCCTTCGGCGATGCGCCGCGCAGCTTGGGAGCCCCCCATTGATGTGCTTGAGACCGAGCAGGAAGTTCTCATCCTCATTGCTCTGCCCGGCGTGGCGCCGGACCAGGTCGAGACGGTGATCGAGGACGGAACCCTCGTGGTCGCCGGCCGCCGCGTTCTGCCGCCGCAACTGCGCACCGCCGTGATCCACCGGCTGGAGCTGCCGCAGGGCCGGTTCGAGCGGCGCATCCCGCTGCCGCCAGGTCGGTATGACGCCGTCCGGCGTGCCGCCGGAGACGGATGTCTGGTTATCAGCCTCCGCAAAGCGCTTTGAGGAGCATCCGTCATGATCGTCTCACATGATATTCCGCGCGCGGCCGAGGACGGCACAAGCCCTGGTTCGGACAACTCCGCGAAGGCTCTTCCGCCGGATGGCCTTCTCATCGTACCCGTGCGCAACACGGTCCTGTTCCCAGGAACAGTGTTCCCCATTGCGCTCGGCCGTGAGCGCTCCATCGCCGCGGCCCAGCAGGCGGTGAGGGAGGAGCGTCAGATCGGCCTCCTGATGCAGCGGGACGCGGAGCAGGCCGACCCGGCCGCGGTTGATTTGCACAGAACCGGCACCGTCGCCAACATCCTGCGCTATGTGAATGCGCCTGACGGCACGCACCATGTCGTCCTCCAGGGCGAGCAGCGCTTCCGGGTCACCGAGTTCGTGAAGGAGCGGCCGTTCATCGTGGCGCGGGTTCTGCCGATTGAGGAGCCGGGAATCCTAACACCGGACATTGAGGCCCGCTTTCTTCACCTCCGGCAGCAGGCACTTGAGGCGCTGCAGCTCCTACCGCAGGTGCCACAGGAGCTTGTTGGAACTGTGCAGGCCGCCGCGACGCCTGGGACTTTGGCAGACCTCGTTGCGGCTTATCTCGATGTCGGTGCTGACCAGAAGCAGGAGCTTCTGGAAACCATTGATCTCACCGCGCGGCTCGATAAGGTCTCCCGCCTGCTGGCCGAACGGATCGAGGTCCTGCGCCTGACGCAGGAGATCGGCCGTCAGACCCGGGCCACCCTGGACGAACGTCAGCGCGAGGTAATCCTGCGCGAGCAGATGGCGGCGATTCAGCGCCAGCTGGGCGAAGGCGACGGGCGCGCCCAGGAGGTTCAGGAACTCACCGAGAAGATTGCGAAAGCCGCCATGCCGCCGGAGGTTGAGGAGCAGGCCCGCCGCGAGCTGCACCGCTATGAGCGCATGCCGGAGGGCGCCATGGAGGCCGGGATGATCCGGACCTACCTCGATTGGCTCGTCGAACTGCCTTGGGCCCTGCCCGAGGAGAAACCCATCGATATCGTGGAGGCGCGCCGCATTCTCGACGAGGACCATTTCGGGCTTGAGAAGATCAAGCAGCGCATCATCGAATATCTCGCCGTGCGCAAGCTCGCCCCGAACGGCAAGGCGCCGATCCTGTGCTTTGCTGGCCCGCCCGGCGTCGGCAAGACGTCCCTTGGGCAGTCGATTGCCCGCGCCATGGGGCGGCCCTTCATGCGGGTTAGCCTCGGCGGCGTCCACGACGAGGCGGAGATCCGCGGCCACAGGCGCACCTATGTGGGCGCTTTGCCGGGCAACATCATCCAGGCGATCAGGAAGGCTGGCGCACGCGATTGCGTGATGATGCTGGACGAAATCGACAAGATGGGACGCGGCGTCCAGGGGGATCCCTCCGCGGCCATGCTGGAGGTGCTCGATCCTGAGCAGAACGCCACCTTCCGCGACAACTATCTGGGCGTTCCGTTCGACCTCTCGCGCGTGGTGTTCATCGCCACCGCCAACATGCTCGACACCATTCCGGGTCCCCTGCGCGACCGCATGGAGATCATCACCCTGGCTGGCTACACTGAGGACGAGAAGCTTCAGATTGCCCGGCGCTACTTGGTTCGGCGCCAGCTGGAGGCGAACGGACTTAAGGCCGAGCAGGCCGAGATCAGCGACGAGGCCTTGCGTCGGATCATCCGGGATTACACCCGCGAGGCCGGCGTCCGGAACCTGGAGCGCGAGATCGGCCGGGCACTGCGCCACGCTGCCGTGCGGATCGCCGAGGGCAGCGCCGAGCACGTGCGCATCGACGCCGGGGATCTAGCCGCAATCCTCGGTCCGGTCCGCTTTGAGGACGAGGTGGCGATGCGTACCAGCGTGCCAGGGGTCGCCACAGGATTGGCGTGGACTCCGGTGGGCGGCGACATCCTGTTTATTGAGGCCAGCCGTGCTCCAGGCAAGGGCGGCCTTATTCTCACGGGGCAGCTCGGCGATGTTATGCGTGAGAGCGCACAGGCGGCGATGACCCTGGTGAAGAGCCGCGCCGCTTCATTCAGCATCGATCCCGCCCTGTTCGGGAAGAGCGACGTCCACATCCACGTTCCCGCGGGAGCCACTCCGAAGGATGGCCCAAGTGCGGGCGTGGCCATGTTCACGGCGCTGGTCTCGCTTCTGACGGGCCGAACGGTGCGCAGCGACACGGCCATGACGGGGGAGATCAGCCTGCGCGGGCTTGTCCTGCCGGTGGGCGGGATCAAGGAAAAGGTCACGGCGGCCGCGCGGGCGGGGCTCACCCGGGTGATGCTGCCGTCCCGCAATCGGCGCGACTTCGAGGACATCCCCGAGGATACGCGGGCCCGGCTTGAATTCATTTGGCTGGAGCGGGTCGACGAAGCCATCGCGTCTGCCCTGGAGGACAAGCCGACGAATGTGCCGGATGCTGCCGAGTAGCCGTGTCATGCCGGACATCAAGCCCCCTCCTGTGTTGACGCGCTTCAGGAGGGAGGCCACGCATGGCGAAAGCACGAAAGTTTTATTGTAGCCTGCTCCGATGATCGTTGCCTCAACGGGCGTGCCGACATCGACACCGTGATCCTGATCATGCGCCCGGGCCGGAAGGCTCAGGCCGTGAAGATCGCCGGGCCGTTGGCGTAGGTCAGCAATGCGGACCTCGTGCAAGCCGCAGCCCATTGGTCATCACTTTCCGACGCAGGAGCAAAATAGCGGGACCTCAGGAAGTTTCGTAAGGTCTGGAACTGGCACACAGCGGACGAAGAGCAAATGTCTGAACGTGCGCGGGGAGCGGACCTTTATACCGCGGTCCTTTACGGCTGCCTTTGGGTCACACGCACACAATGGGACAACGGATCGGTTTCGAAATGAAGAGCACTGACGTTCATTCAAACCTTCAGTGGGAATGATCAGTTTTCAAAACTGCTAGCTGGCCTCGTGTATGTGTTCTGTGTTCTCAAGAGAAAACCGAATCAAGAGGTAGATGGAGCGAGTGGCTATGGACGATGAGGATGAGATAGCCAAAGAGCTTCGGACCTACGTTGATCAACTTCGTCCATTCCAGGGCGCTCGATCAACCAAGAGGATCCATCGGGATCGTGATGAACTTGATGATGTGGAACGAACGCTGACCGCTGCTGGGATCCAGTTCATTGACCTACGGCACAGAGGCAACCAGGACCCGCCCGATTGCGAGGCCATTATCCGAGGAGTCCGCTGCGGCATTGAGGTGACCGAATTAGTTCACGAACGGGCGTTGAGGGCTTCGATTAAGTCGATCAAGACCAAGAAAGGTTTTATGCACCACCACGAGTGGACCCGTGAGGAGTTTCTAACTGAGCTTCGCGGGAGGATCGAAGAGAAGGACAATCCAACAGACCTCAAGGATGGTCCTTACAAGCGTTATTTCCTCGTGATCTGGACGGGCGAAATGCACCTCACCAAAGAAGCGATTCGGGATTTTCTAGAAGGGGTGAGCTTCGCATGTTCTCTTATTAAAGATGCTTTCATTGCACTTGATTACCACCCCGGTTCAGCGGACCGATATCCGGCCATACCTATCAGCATCGTGAAAAGAGCGGCCAAACCTGAGCAGTAGGTATTCAGTTCGCCTGTGACTGCTCTGGCGTCGATCGTCGAAGCACCCGCCTCCGAAACGTCGAGAACGCCAACTGGCAACCACAACGACATCGTAAGTATCAAAACGAGCGGATCCAACGCCAAGCTTTAACTGGAAACCAGAGCTACGCTTCGCTGTTGGGGCCGCCTCGCGATGCATGCTGAGTTTCCTAGCTATTTCAGCGATTTGTGGGGGAGTTGTGGCGGAGAGGGGAGGTCCGAACTCCGACACAGTTGTCCGCAATTCGGACAGGATACGAGATTCAGAGATTCTGTCGCCAGTGAGGCGATCTCTAAGAACTAATCATTCTCGGAACTACTAAGAGCGGATGTCACATAATTTCACAGCGGCCAAGTAGAGGTTGCTTAGCATCAACTCTCTTGTTTGATCGCCATCGACAGTGCAGACCCTCCTCCAGCAGCATGAGGTGCATTCCCGCCTATGGTTAACAAACCGAATGCAACTGAGGGTAGCTTATAATCGCCAGTCCGGTACAAATGTGGGCTGGATTGAGGGCTATTAATTTATAAAAGGGCTGAATTCTCAGATTTTCAGTTACTTACTCTGATAAAATGGCGGAGGGAGCGTCCGCCATACTAGTGTCCAGCCAAAATCAGTCGCATCCAAGAAAGCCATTTGATACAAGGGATGTACGCCGACAAGTATCTTACTGTGTCCAACATCATCCGCTACAATCCAGCCTCAGAGGTGGGGAAGAAGGTGGGGAAGGGTTGAACAAATGGCACGACAGCTGCACACGTTGAGCGCCCGGACCGTCGCAACACTGACAAAGCCGGGGCGGCACTCTGACGGCGGTGGGCTCTATCTGAACATCACCGCGAGTGGGGCCCGCTCGTGGGTGTTCATGTGGAAGGCCGACGGCAAGCGGCGGGAGATGGGGCTCGGTGCCTTGAGGGACGTGCCGCTCGCGAAAGCCCGCGAGCGAGCTGCCGAAGCCCGTCAGAAGCTGGCGGACGGGGTGGACCCCATCGCGGCACGGGACAATAAGCCCCAGGTGCTGACCTTTGGTGAGGCTGCGGACGCTCTGATTGAGAGCATGTCTTCCTCCTGGCGCAATGAGAAGCACCATGCTCAGTGGAAGATGACCCTCACCGTCTACTGTGAACCCCTCCGAGCCAAGCCGGTGACGGAAATTGGCACTGAGGATGTGCTGAAGGTTCTGAAGCCGCTGTGGACCACCAAGGCCGAAACGGCCTCCCGCCTGCGGGGGCGCATCGAGCGGGTGTTCGACTTCGCTCGGGCACGAGGTCAGGGATCTGGCGAGAACCCGGCGCGGTGGCGAGGCCATCTTGAGGCTGTTCTGCCGAAACGGGCCAAGCTTACACGCGGGCACCACAAAGCGATGCCCTTCGACGAGGTGCCTGAGTTCCTGGTGGCGCTGCGGGAGCGAGAAGGCATAGCAGCCCGTGCTCTGGAGTTTGCCATTCTCACGGCAGCCCGGTCCGGGGAGGTGTTCGGAGCTTTATGGGACGAGGTTGACCTTGAGGCGCGTGTCTGGACGGTGCCTGCCGCTCGCATGAAGGCTGGCCGAGAGCATCGGGTACCACTCTCAGCCCGAGCAGTCGAGATCCTGCGGGAGATGGAGCAGAAGAGGCTGAGCAACCTCGTCTTCCCCGGCATAAAGCCTAAGCGCCCCCTCTCCACCATGGCTTTGGAGATGGTTTTGCGCCGGATGAAGGTTGATGTGACCGTGCATGGTTTTCGCAGCGCCTTCCGCGATTGGGCGGGCGAACGAACCCACTTCCCAAGAGAAGTGGCTGAGGCTGCTCTGGCTCACCTTGTGGGCGATGCAGTCGAGCGTGCGTACAGGCGCGGCGATGCCTTGGAGAAGCGTCGTAAGCTGATGGATGCTTGGTCTAGCTTCCTTGAGCAGCAATTCCAGAGCAACATCGTGGATCTGACATCCGCCGCGCGAGCGCCAGTAACGTAGCGCTCCTGAATGCGTTCAGCGTGTGAATAAAAGGCCGTTCGCTGTGGATTGCGAGTGTTAACTGGATATTCATCATCTCGTGTCCACCCAGCAACCTTTAGGACACCTGTTGCGGTCTAAGGTCGTCTTAAGCGAATCAAGGGGGTTCGCTGCGGACCGGCCTTCCGCGCGAAAGGCTAAGCGGAGAAAGTGCGTGACCGCTTCCGCCGGGATATCCCCCACAGGACGAAAGCCGTTGAGAATTACGCAGCAATCCTTACAGATATTCATTGTCCGATACGGACTCAATTGATCCGTTGAGGATTGAACTCTCACCCGGGAGTTCAGCGACGTGGAACAAAAAGAGCTGCCCCCCAACTCCAATCAAGGGGCAGCCCTGTAGGCCGAAGCCTGTGCTCTTCCAGAGCAGGTCAAAGCCTACTGGGTGCTTGCGAGCTGAGTCAATCGAATCTCTCGTGAGCCCCGCCCGTCGTTTCCATCACAACCCACTGATGAAAGGACGCAGGCCCATGGTTTTGCGAAGTGTTGACTCACGCCTGAAGACCGACTTTTCGACAGCTCCACAACTTCCGGCCGCCGGCTTTGTCCGACTCCCCGGGATCCTTGCCCCGAACGGGCCAATCCCCGTCAGCAAGTCCACCTGGTGGGCAGGCATCAAGGACGGGCGCTATCCCAAGCCGGTGAAACTCGGCCCGCGCATCACCGCATGGCGCGTGGAGGACATCCGCGCCCTCATCGCTGGTGCTGCAAACGAGCGCTGATGTCCGAAGCTGATAGCTTCTGAACCAATCCCGTTCATGACCGTGCAAGAGAAAGCCCCGCACAAGTGGGTCTTGCACGGGGCAACAAGGTAATTTGCAATGAAGAGAATACCCGAGCGGCGCTTGCGTCGCAACGAGAACCTGTGCCCGCTTCCGCTCTTCGCCTGGGCAGCATCGCAGCCTCTCCGCTCCCATCCTCGTGTGGTGAAGAGTCTCTCGACGCGGTTTGGACTGTCTCCAGCGCTAGCGCTGACCGTTGCAGAGCTGGCAGGCTTCAGGACGGAGGCGCACAATGTCTAATGACGTCGTCGAACTCCTCGTGCAGCGCCTCGATACCGGCGAGATGTTGCGCTTGAGAGGGCGCGAAGCCTGGACGCTAGCCTGTCTCATGGAAGTGCGTGAGCGTGGGGTCATTCCAGTGGAGCAACCAGCCCCGCGTTGGTCCGCATACGTACACTCGCTGCGGAAGCGCGGGCTTGTCATCGACACCATCGATGAGCCCCACGCTGGTCCATATTCCGGGACGCACGGCCGCTACATCCTTCACACGCCATTGCGGGCACTTAAGACTGTTTCTGCCGAGGAGAAACGCTGTGCGGCCTGACAGGTCACGCTCCCATAGCGTTCCCGGACTCTGAGAAGCCCAGCAGCCGGGGTCTTGTCTCGGCTGCACCTTCCCTTCATCAACCTTCAAAACGGGCGTCCTTGAGCCTCTCAGGGGCGCTGCGAGGCACTTCATGCCCAGACGTCACAACCACAAGGGCCGAAGCACAACAGAGCGCTTCGTGTCTCTTCCCTACTATATGCTCCGTTCGCCTGCATGGCGTTCACTCTCGCCGGTCGCGCGTTGCGTCTTTCTCGAACTGGCGGCCACCTACAACGGCGGCAACAATGGCCGTCTCGCTCTTTCAACCCGCGACGCTGCCGAGCGGGTGCGATGCTCGAAGGACACCGCTGCACGAGCGTTCTTTGAGCTGACGGACAAGGGCTTCATTGCCTGCTGCTCACGCGGCCACTTCGACCGCAAGAGCCCTCATGCGAGCGAGTACAGGCTGACGCTCTACACCTGCGACCGTACGGGCGAGAAAGCCTCGAAAGCCTTCATGCGCTGGCACGCGGACGAGCTCAAATCCGTAGCCGGTCCGATGAGAGGGACAGCCGGTCTCACTACAGGGACAGTAACGGCTCTCACGAAAGAAAATTACCGCTCACGGTCCGATGAGAAGGACCGACGAGCCTCTTTTGAGCAATCCAGCGGTCCGACCACAGGGACACATATAATCTACCAGAGGGGCAGAGCATGACAGAGAAGACGCGGAAGACATCGGCACACGCACTCCAGATGAGGGAGCCGCCTCATGAACTGGAGCAGAACGCCATCGCGGCCGCTGCCGAACGGGTGGCGGCTCGGCCCAAGCCTGTGAAGGTCAGCATGAAAGCTGATTTGGTTGACGGAACGATTAAGACCGAAATGGGCTCGCCTCACGACAACCATGAAGGCTGGAGGATCCGCCTCATGGATGCATTGGGCAGCCGCTCGTCTGAGTTCGCTCACGTGGAAGTCGAGCGAATACTCGGAGCATTGGTGCCGCTCGGGGGCGCTCCGACTGAAGCGCAACTCAACGCAGTTCTGGCTGTCATAAATGGTGCGCAGCCTCGGGATGAGATTGAGGCCATGCTGGCGACCCAAATGGCGGTGACGCATGCCCTCGCGATGGACCTAATCGGGCGAACCAAACAGTCCCCTACAGTGCCCTATATGGAGACGTGCGGAAATCTCGCGACCAAGTTGCAGCGGACTTTCGTGGCCCAGGTGGAGACCCTCGCAAAGCTCAGGCGCGGTGGCGAGCAGAAGGTCACCGTCGAGCATGTGCATGTGCATGCAGGCGGGCAAGCCATCGTCGGTACGGTGACACGGGACGCCTCTGGCGGGGGTGGGGAGTCGCAGAATAATGGCTGACAACCCCATGCACCCAGCCGAAGAGCCTTCATCCTTGCGCGATGCCCCGCGATGCGGAGCCCGGACCCGCTCTGGTGTGCCTTGTCGCTCCCCGGCGATGCCAAACGGGCGCTGCCGCATGCATGGGGGTGCCTCTCCCGGTGCGCCTTCCGGCAAGAACAATGGCAACTACAAGCACGGGCAGTTCACCCGTGAGGCCGTCGAGGCGCGTCGCCAGATGCGAGCCCTTATTGCTTACCTAAGGGCATTCTTGAGCCACTAAACAAGATTAGCCTGAGGGAGCTTTGGGCCCCCTCTCGATCCGCAGACGGCTATAATCACTTGGCTTGTGTGCCAGAGCGGTTGCCTCCAATCGCTCCTTATCCAGGCGGGGAGAGGCTGAGAAAACGTGCTCGTCTCGGCCTCTCCCTCGCCAAACATTCGTGAGCATCACGCGCCGGCTGAGGTCTGTTGCGGATGGAATTAACCGAATAGTTGGCGCGGCGTCCCGTAAGGCGGCGGGTTTTCACGCTCACACGAGGATGATAATTTTCCTTCCGTGGGCAGGATGAAGCTCAAAAATCGCGATTTGTCTGAATGCGAGCGGAGGCTCGGGACGGCTGACGCTCCTTTCGTTCAGCAAGAAGACAGAACGGTACGGACCGTTCTGCTTGCTCTCGTCATTGTTGCGGTGGTCGTTCTCGCTTGGGTGGCTGTCTATCTGCTCGATCTGAAATGGATGCCGCAAGGCATCAACAAGCGGCCGCTTGAACTGCACTCTTCCCGGTTCTGGCGGGACAACTCCTCAACTCCGAAGTGATTGCAGTTCCGCGGGAGCCCGCGGGCAGTCGCCCAATTAAATGTGAGGAAAAGACCGGTCGGAGCCGTTCCATGCAGAGGATTACGTGAAATTGCGCAGGCTTCCTTTGTGAAACACCAAGGGTATGAATCCTTGCACCTCGGCGAACTCCTACAAGCGGCTATGTAGCTCGCAGTATGAAGGCAGCTTGATCCCCCCGATGGCGGTTGTTCAACTCCTCAGCTTTCCTATTGAGAGCAGCTATCTGCTCCGGCGGCATCGCTGTTTTATCAACTGCGTAAGAACGGGGGTCACGAGACAAAGAAATGCCTTGTCTGTACTGCTCGCTACCCCAGAATTGCAGGGCAGTTGAGTCGTCGATTACCTGTTCTAAGACGAAGCCAGAATGATCAGCAGCCACTTTCATCCCTTCACGGGACGGAATAACGATGTGACGAGGCGCGTCGAGTTGAACCCAGTTGGGCCCATAGAGGTCAAACGCCTCTGAACTACAAGTCGGTATCCTGACTAAGCAGACACCGCCAGGATTGAGGAGACGCCGGGCCCCCTGCAAGGAGTCAAGCGGGTTAGGAACATGTTCAAGAGAGTGGTGGAACATCACCACATCAAACCTCTCGCTAACATCACTCACATACCTTTTGAAAACTTTCGCGCCATGTGGTGTGATCAGGTCAGCAGTGATGAAGGGGTCTACCCCTGTTAGATGCTGAAATCCCAGATACGCGAGATGATCGAGTAGGCTGCCATTGCCGCAGCCCACGTCGAGGATACGGTGACTCTGGTTAATGCCAATCTGCTGGCATATCCGGATTGTACCCTTCGCCGGGCGGGCTCGGATCATGAGCGAACCGATTAACATAGTATCGCCAACTGCGGCTCGATCCCGTTGCGTCAGTAGGAACGTCTTGAGAGGTGTACCGTAGCCTTTGAACCCACCTTCAAACGAGTAGTAGTCCGAGGGATAATGTTGCGCGAGAACGTCGGCAGGGGGGATCTGAGTAATCTGTAATGTGCCACAAGCCGAACACTGGAAGTAGTCGAAAGCTTCGCGCGTTCCAAACATCATTTCTTTGACTGTGAGGTGCTTATGAGCACCTTGATGGGCACACAGGCGGCAGCTTAACATGGGCGGGATTTTCCTTAAGCGCGATGCAAGGCTATCTCAATCGCTTGGAGAGAGAGTGCTTTATATTCCGACACACCAAAGCCTGGGAAGACCGATCCAAGTTAGCAATTAGGCGCTTGCTCATTGGACCGAGTACTGTCCTTCCCTCAACTGCCCCGGCTCTGCCGAATGCCCTGCAACAGCCGATGCAAAGCCGCTTCAAGTTGAGGGTCTGGCTGAGAGTCTTCTGGAGGGAGGCCGATTTCCTTCGCTATCGGGCTCATAAATACTGCCCTCTCCGAGGGTTTCCTGTCTTTGGGCCCGTTAGCATGGGAATCCATTACAGTTCTTGCCGCTTGCACAAACAGAGGCTGATGAGTGAGCGCTTTGCATTCTAGTCACCCATCGTCTGTATAGGGCAGCGGCGGGATCACGGATGGTCCTTGGTGTGAGAAGGCGCGTGAGGCTCTATTGGATGAAAACCTCTGAGGCTTGGCCTGACGATAGATGGCTGGAGACGAGTTGGACCTGTTTCGACGAGGACAAACCGGATCGGGAGAGCAGTAGCCGCTGGCACACCTACATCGGCAACGTTCATCAGGAGCCCCATGGGCCACAAGCGGGCACATGGGCGTGGAGCCTCACCGCCACCCTGCCCGGCCCAGCGCTTCCATTCTCGAGAAGCGGCAGGGAGGCCAAGCGAAAGGATGCCGGCCGGCGCCTGACTGAAGCCTATGAGCGGATGCTGCGGTTCTATGGCAGAAGTTGAGTCCGTAAACGCTCGTTCTGCTAAATCGCGGCTCTAAGCGCCTGTGTAACGACAAGATCTACAATGCGAGTAGTCCGCTCTGGTTTCCCCGAAAAGGAAACTTTGCAGAGTTGGAAGGACAAGCTTCATGTAAACGGTTACTCATAGGACAATGAGTGACCTTGATCGTGAAGTGCGTAAGAAGCTGCAAAAGCTGGAGAGCATTGAGGCCCGGCTGTCGCAGCACGAAAAGACCACCCGTCTGGGCTTGATCTGGCTGACCATCCTGGCATTCTCCGTGCTTGTCCTCTTCGGCTACCATATCGTCTATCTGTAGGCGTCGGGCTCTCAGAGCCGTTTCCAGGTCCGCTATCCTCTCGTTCCGTGGCTGCCTTAAACTGGGGTTAAGAGTATGTCTGTCTAACCTTGCCCGAGATGCCTCACCTGCAACGAGGCACCAATGGCTCAGGGGCACAATGAGGCAGATATGGCGCTGAATCATCAGCGACAGGATCCGGCAGACCGCTTGGCTCGGGAGACCCGAGTTGGCTGGCCCACTCTGGCCGCCATTCTCATCCTCATCGTCGCTGGGACAGCGATAGTCGCCTATCTCTTACTAGGCAATGGTGGCGCGCCCTGATGTCTCCCCCAGCGGTGGCGGCGGCCAATCGGGGATAGTTCCCAAGCGGACTTCCTTGGCTGCGCGACAACGGTCTCGCTCTGGAGTAGAGTAGCTGGAGTAGCGTTTCCGACGCTCTTGCGAGCGCCGCCAGCCCATCATAAGGGAGAGCGGCCTATGTCTCTCAAGCCTGTCCTCTATGCGGTCCTGCTCCTCATCGGCTATGAGCCTTCCACCGACGCCCACGACATCTACACGCCTCTGAGGGACAAAGCCGGAAGGAATTGCTGCGATGACGGGGATTGTCGCCCTGCGCTGTACCGAGTGAGGCCAACCGGGGTGCAGATGTTCGTCGAGGGAAAGTGGATCTGGGTGCCAGACCACACGATC
>NZ_JAGPUP010000476.1:0-22116 GCF_018069605.1 Microvirga sp. HBU67558
GACAGCTCCTCGGTGGCGGCCGCCACCGTCTGCACGTTCGACGAGGTCTGCTGGGCGGCCGACGACACGGTGACCAGCTGATCGGCGGCCTGATCGACCCCTGACGACATGGTCTGGGCGGTGGCCTCCATCTCGGTGGCCGCTGAGGACAGCCCCTGCGTCAGGGCCGAGACCGTGGCGTCGAAGCGGCGGGTGAGCTGGTCGAGCACCTCGGCCCGGCGCATGCGGGCATCCGCCTCGTGCGACGCGGTTGCATCCGCGTCCTGCTTTGCGATGAGCGCATCCTTGAACACCTGCAGCACCCGGGCGAGCGTGCCGATCTCGTTCCTGCGATGGGCATCCGTGACCTGAACGGCGAGGTTGCCGCCGGCCAGGTCCTGCATCTGCTCGGTGATGCGGGTCAGCGGGCGGGACACGCCGGCGACGACCGACCAGCCTCCCACCGCGAGCGCGACCACGCCGAGGGCAACGACCACCATGAACGCGATGGCGATGGTCCCGAACAGGCCGTCCGCCGCATCGGCGCGGGCCTTGGCCGATTCGAGCTGGACGTTCACCAGTTTCCCGATGGCGTCTGACACGGGATCGATGGCGGCATAGAGATCGGTCATCGTGAAGAACGTCAGGCTGACCTTGTCCTCCTCCTTGAGGAACCCGACGAGCTTCTCGACCGCGGCATCGGCTTTCCTCATCAGCGCCTCGGCGTCCTGGGCCGCCTTCTTCTCGGCCGGATCGTCGACCGCCGCCTTGTAGGCGGCCCAGTGCTTGGCGATGTCCGTCTTCGCGACCTCGACGCCCTTCAGGGCATCGGCCCATCCCATGTTGTCGTTGCGCACCTTGTGCGAGGTGTCCACGATGTTCACCGCGTAGAGATCGGCCACGACCTTCAGGTCCCGCAAGGGGACCACGCGGTCCGCATAGATCCTGCCGATGGAATCGTGCATCGACTGCGTTCCGAACCAGCCGCCGCCCACCGCGCAGACGATCAGCAGCGCCAGAACGCCGAAATTGAGAAATAGCTTGGTCCTGATGGACCCGGATCGTAGTGACAATGACACCGTTCTGCCCCGTGAGAATAATTTGCCCTCGCAGGACAATATTTCACGTATTGTGAAACATCCGGTTAACCGTGTTTGACGGTCACATGACGCAACTTCCGACACCGGGTCGACGCAGAACACGGTCGGCCACCCGACGAACCTGGACATTCCGCTTCGGCAGGAAGCCGGGACGACATCCCGGCGTCATGAACCTGTCGCCGAAGTGTTAACGGGGAGACATGCGGCTCCTGCATGAGCAGCCTCGCTCGAACAAGCCAACGAGGTTCCCACCATGTCCGCCCGTCTTCTCGCGGCCCTGCCGCTGACCGTGCTGCTCGGCACAAGCGCCCAGGCGCAGCAGCAATTTTCGGCCGTTCTCGCCGGCCATGCCATCCTGCCCGCCCTGAGCTTCGTCGACGCTCCGGCGGATGCCCCGGCCGATCTGAAGGTCTCGGGCAAGTTCACCACGGGCAAGCGCGTCGAGGCGCTCGGATCCATCGAGGGCACCTCGGGCGATCGTCCGACCGGGGTGAAGCTGCCCTTCCGCGGTCAACCGCTTCAGGGCCATTCCGGCATCAAGTCGAACGGCGACGGCACGTTCTGGGTCATCACGGATAACGGCTTCGGCTCCAAGGCCACGTCGCCGGATTCCATGCTCTATCTCAACCGCCACCGGATCGACTGGACCAAGGGCTCGGTCGAGCGTCTCGAGACCGTGTTCCTGCACGATCCCGACAGGAAGGTGCCGTTCCGCATCGCCAACGAGGCGACGGAGAAGCGCTATCTGACGGGCTCCGATTTCGATACCGAAAGCTTCCAGCCCATCGGCGACACGATCTGGATCGGCGACGAGTTCGGTCCCTATCTGATCAAGGCCGACCGCTCCGGCAAGGTCCAGGCCGTCTACGAGACGCTTGTCGAAGGCAAGCCGGCGCGCTCGCCCGACCATTACGCGGTGACGACCCCTGCAGCTCCCAACGCGACCGTCAGCTTCAACGTGCGCCGCTCCAAGGGCTACGAGGGCATGGCGGCCTCGAAGGACGGCCGGTTCCTCTACGCGCTTCTCGAAGGTCCCGTGTGGGATGCGGAGAGGAAGCAGTGGGAGACCATCGACGGGCGCGAATACCTGCGCATCCTCGAATTCGACGTGGCGGGCGAGAAGTGGACCGGCCGGCACTGGAAATACGTGCTCGACCAGAATGGTCTCGCGATCGGCGACTTCAACATGATCGACGGCACCACCGGCCTCGTCATCGAGCGGGACAACGGCGAAGGCACGGCCGACAAGGCCTGCCCGCAGGGCGAGAAGCGTCCCGACTGCTTCCAGGAGCCGGCGAAGTTCAAGCGCATCGTGAAGATCGAGCTGTCGGACGCCACCGTGAACGGTCCGGTCCGCAAGATCGGCGCCATCGATCTCATGCAGATCGCCGATCCGGACAAGAAGGCGAGAAAGCCCCTCAACGACACCATGCTCACCTTCCCGTTCTTCACCATCGAGAACGTGGACGTGGTCGACGAGCGGCACATCGTCGTGGGCAACGACAACAACCTGCCGTTCTCCTCGAGCCGCGAGCCCACCCGGCAGGACGACAACGAGTTCGTCCTGCTCGACGTGGCGGACCTGCTGAAGGCCCGGTGAGTGTCCTGGGTGATCACCAGCCCTCGATGCCGGTTCTGACCCTCTCCACGTCATCACCGGCCCTGTGCCGGTGATCTCGATTGTTCGAGGCGCGGTGCTCTTCCGATCGGGATGGCCGGGACATGCCCGGCCATGACGTCGGGCGTCGACCATCATGGGAGAGGCGCCAACAAAGTTGTGATCGGCCCGTCGGGCCGTCTCCCCGTCGGAATGCCCTAAATGGCTCCAGCATCGTGCCCGATCCAGGAGCCATCGATGCGTTGTCTTCTTAAAAGCTTTGTCGCCCTCGGCCTTCTGACCGCGCCGGCCCTGGCGGAGCCGGTCGATCTGGAACTGGTCTTCGCGGCCGACGGATCGGGCTCCATCGACGACGAGGAATTGCGCCTGCAGCGCCGGGGCTGGGCCGATGCGCTCACCAATCCCGACGTGCTCGCCGGCATCAAGGATGGCCCTCTCGGGGCCATCGCGGTCGCCTTCATGGAATGGGGCGGGCCGAGCTCCCAGGTTCTCATCGTCGACTGGCATGTGATCCGCGACGAGGCGAGCGCCAGAGCCTTTGCCGACAGGCTCGTGAGCGCGCCGCGCGGCGCCTACGGGTACAATTCCATCTCCAACGCCATCGACTTCTCCGTCCGCCTCGTGGAGACCAACGCCCACGAGGGCACCCGCAAGGTCATCGACGTGTCGGGCGACGGCCCGAACATGAACGGCCGGTCGCTCGAGCAGGCGAGGGCGGATGCGCTCGCCAAGGGCTTCACCATCAACGCGCTCGCGATCCGCCGCCCCGGCAGCGGCCGCCCGGGCGGTCCCGGCGGCATGGCGCTCGAGGACTATTACGGCCAGAGCGTCATTGGCGGCCCCGGCTCCTTCGTGGAGATCGCCGACGAGGCCCGCCCCTTCGCGGTGGCAGCGCGCCGCAAGCTTCTGACGGAGATCGCCGGAACGGGCGGAGCCTCCCGTCACGCCAGCCGGTGAGCCGGCGCTCGCCGCTTGAAGACATTCCTGACCGCGATGCTAAAGTGCCCGCCATGGCGAATCTCGAAGACTGGATCATCGAACAGGGCCTGCGCGGCGCGGATGTCGGCTCATTGCTCTCCGGCTTCACGGAACGGCTCGTGGCCGAAGGACTGCCACTGGTCCGGGTCTATCTCGCACTGCCCACCGTCAATCCGACGATCCGCGTCTACACCCATGTCTGGACCCGCTCGGCCGGCCTGATGGTGGAGGGCGTCTCCCACGAGCGAAACGCCCGCGCGTTCGACCGGAGCCCGTTCAACCATATGATGCAGACCGAGCAGACACGCTGCTACTGGCTGATCGACGATCCGGCGGCTCCTCAGTTCGACGTGTTCGACGACGTGCGGCGGCAGGGCGGGACCGATTATCTGGCGCGCCTCTTCAGCTTCGAGAACGAGAGCGCACCGGATCTGCGGGGGATCGGCCTATCGTTTTCCAGCGACCGCCCTGACGGATTCCGGCCGGAGGAGGTCGAACGGATCGATTCCCTTCTGCCGCTGCTGGGCCTCGCCGCCTACCGCATGACGCTCTTCGACCTGACGGTGGCGATGCTCGACACCTATGTGGGGCTCTCGGCCGGCCGGCGGGTGCTGAGCGGCGAGATCCGGCGCGGCTTCGGCACGACGATTACGGCCGCGCTCCTGTTCGCGGATCTGCGCGGCTTCACGAGCCTGGCGGACACGGCCGGCATGGACCTGATCGCGCGGCTCGACCAGCATCTCGAGGCCATGGCGGACCCGGTGGCGGAACAGGGTGGCGAGGTGCTCAAGTTCATGGGCGACGGCATCCTGGCGGCCTTTCCGATCACGGACGAGCGCTCCCGCGAGCAGGCCTGCGCGGCCGCGATCCGGGCCGCCCGGACGGCGCTCGAACGCAATGTGGCCGTGAACGCTCTCCATGCGGGCGAGCCGCCGCTGAGCCTCGACGTGGCGCTCCATTGCGGGGACGTGTTCTACGGCAATATCGGGGCCGCCGGTCGCCTCGACTTCACGGTGATCGGCCCTGCGGTCAACGAGGTCAGCCGCATGGAGGCCCTGTGCAACAGCCTCGACTGTTCCGTGGTCGTCTCGGAGAGCGTGGCCTCGGCGAGCCCGGTTGCGCTCCGGTCCCTCGGCCGTCACCGGCTGCGGGGCATCGCGGCGGAGCGGGAGCTGTTCACGCTCGATCCCGTCAGCGTCTGGACGGCATGAACCCGTCCGGGCGGCGTGTCGGAACGGATCCTCAGGTTTCCAGGATGTCCAGTCGTTCCAGAACAGCCTGCGTGATCCGCGCGCAGCGGGCCCCGGCGAAGGGAAAGGCGTCGCTGAGCGCGGTCGAGAGCGTCTCGTCGAGGCTTTGCCTGAGGAGGCGCCGGGCCCGGTGAAGCCGTGTCTTCACGGTTTCGGGACGCAGGCCGAGATGGGACGCGGTCGCCTCGACGCTCAGCTCCTCGATGTCCCGCAGAACGAAAACCACCCGGAACGGGTCCGGCAATCGGTCGATGGCCCGTTCGATCAGGCGGCGGATCTCGGCACGGGCGGCGGCGGCTTCAGGGTCGCCCTCCTGCCGGACGCCGGGCAGGAAGATGATGCGGGCCGCCCCCTGGTCGTCGATGGTGTCGATCTTGTTCAGCTCGACGGAGGGGCGCCGGGTGCGAAGCCGGCCCAGGGCCTCGTTGAGCGCGATCCGCGTGAGCCAGGTCGCAAGACGGGCCTCACCGCGGAAACTCTCGAGGTGGGTGAAGGCGCGAAGATAGGCCTCCTGAACCACGTCCTCGGCCTCGGCATCGTCGCCGAGGACGCTGCGCGCGATGCGATAGAGCCCACGGTTGTGCCGCTCCATGATCAGGCGCAGGGCACTTCCGTCCCGTTGCCGGGCCCGCTGGACGAGAGCCATGTCGTCCAGGCCTTCAACCGATGGTGCCGCGGCGATCCTCGATGGCATGGACGATCTCCTGTGTCTTGCCCCCGGTGTCTTGCCTCCGGTGTCTTGCCGTTAGATGGCCGGCCGCCTCAAAGGTTCCCGGGTCTTCTCCATCGCGGTCACGCCCTGCGGACGATGCCCCGCTGCACGATCTCGTCGACCGACGGGAAGGCCTGCAGGACGATATCCGGGAGCGTCCCGGCACCGTCCGCAGGAGTGCGGCCCGGACGCCCGACGATGATCCGCCCGACCATCCCGGCGTGCTCGTGCGGGATGCAGAAGAAATCGTACACCCCTTCCACCGTGAGCGTGACCGAAAAGGTCTCGTGCGGAAGCAGATAATCCGAGTTCCAGGGCGCCGCGCCCTCTGGGATGCGCAGCGGGTGCTCGTCGTTCTTCGGGTGGTAGGCCGTCGCCGTATGGGAGTTCCCGGGATCGAGATTGAGCCAGTGGATGGTCCGGCCCGGCTCGACGTGCAGGCCGACCGGGTCGAACCACACATGCGAGCCGTCCGCCCGGCCCTGCATCCGGATCTCGACCGGCTCATCCGCCCGGGCCAGGCGGGACCATGCCAGACCGGCGAGGAGACCCCCGCCGATCCGCAGGACATGCCGCCGCGACGGGCTCACTGTCCGGCCACCCGGGTCTCGTCGGCCTTGGGCACGTGCCACAGGACCAGATGGGCATGGGGCTTCTCGACCCCCGGATGGCCGGCGTTGAAATAGACGTCCACGTGGTCGACCTTGCCGCCGGGCGCCGCGAGATCGTCGAAGCGCTTGTCCTTGTTCGACAGGTCCTCGATGGGAAGCATGTAGACCGTGCTGACGAGACGTCCCTGACGGTCGTAGGCGAGGAACGGGCCCGCCGGAAGGGTCTTGGGGTCGACATAGAGCTGTCCAAGGCCCGGCAGGAAATCGGGCAGCTTCACGAGTTCGCTCACCTTCTTGTAGGCGCCGGTCGGGGGCGCCTTCTCGACCTGGTCGGCCGCCAGGGCCGGCACGGCAAGCGTCAGGATTCCAATCGCGGCAACGAAGCGGAAGATCATGATGTCATCCTCTCTCGGGCACCGGACCCAAAGGTGGATTTGCCCTTTGGGACCCATCCGGTGCTTCCTTCTGCATGAGCGCATCGTTCCTCGCGGAAATCCGGGTCCACGTCTCCGCACGATGCGCCGGCCGGGCAGGTCCCGGCACATCCGATTGGATGGATCCCCGACGGAAAGGTTCCCGCGCTATGCCGGTGTCAGCGCCGCGCCAGGCGAACGCCCATCACCTTGAGACCGGCGAGAAGCACGCCGCCGTAGATAAGGGCCCCGGCCGCGCCGAGGAGCGCCAGCAGGATCTCGTTGCGCCAGGCGGGCAGGAGGGCGGTCCACCGCGCGAGCGGCGCGGGCGCGAACCAGGCGAACACGCCGAGCAGCAGGCTCGCCGCCGCAATGGCAAGGCAGGTTCTGCCAAGGGTGCGGTTCGGCGCCGTCCAGCCGCGCCGATAGGCCAGGACGAACAGCAGTCCCAGATTGACCCAGACGCCGATGGCGGTGCCGAGCGCCAGGCCCACGACCCCATAGGTCCGCATGAGCAGGATCTTGACCACGACGTTGACGCCGACCGCCGTGAGGGAGGCGATCAGGGGCGTGGCGGTGTCGGAGCGGGCGTAGAAGCTCGAGACCGCCGAGCGGATCAGCACGGCCGCGGGAAGACCCAGCCCGTAGGCCGCCAGGACGGCGCCGGCGCGGTCGGCCGCCGCCGCATCGAAGGCGCCGCGCTGGAACAGGGCCGACATGATGAGCTCGGGCATGACCATGAAGGCCACCAGGAAGGGCGCCGCGAGCGCGAGCGTCAGGCCGACGGTCCGGTTCTGCGCCGCATAGGCTCCCGCCTCGTCGCCGGCCGCGATGCGCCGGCTCATCTCCGGCAGCAGCACGGTGCCGGCCGCAATGCCGATGACGCCGAGAGGCAACTGGTAGAGCCGGTCCGCGTAGTAGAGGGAGGACACCGAGCCCGTCGGCAGGAACGACGCGATGATCGTGTCGGCAAAGATCGCGAGCTGCACGCCCGCGGATCCGATCACGGCGGGACCGAGCGCCTTGAAGAACCTCTTCATCGGCGCGTCGATGCGGGGACGCTCCAGCCCCGGCGCGGCGCCGATCCGCCGGGCGTCCCACCAGACCATGGCGAGCTGCAGCGCGCCGGACACCGTCACGCCCCAGGCGACCGCATAGCCGGCGTTGGGAAACAGGAAGACGAGGGCCAGACCCGCGATCATCGCGACGTTCAGCAGGATCGGAGCCGCCGCCGCCGCCCAGAACCGGTCATGGGCGTTGAGGATGGCCGAATAGATCGTCACGACCGTAATGAAGAGCAGGTACGGAAAGGTGATCCGCGTGAGCGTCACCGCGAGCTCGAACTTGGCCGGCTCGTCGGAGAAACCCGGGGCGAGCAGCCTCACGACCCACGGCATGCCCATGAACGCCACGACGAGAAGCGCGATCTGCACGATCAGCATCAGGGTCGTGATGCGGCTGGCGAACGACCGGGCCGGCTGCTCTCCCCCGGTTTCGAGCACCTGCGCGTAGGCGGGAAGGAACGCGTTGTTGAAGGCGCCTTCGCCGAAGATGGCGCGGAAGTGGTTCGGGATGCGGAAGGCCACGAAGAAGGCGTCGGCCACGGGCCCGATGCCCATGACGGCCGCCAGCACCACGTCGCGGATGAAGCCCGTGAGGCGGGAAACCAGCGTCCAGCCGCCGACGGAGAGGATCTTGCGGAACATCGGTCAGGCCCGGCGCGCGCGGTAGTTTTCGGGCACGAGGCCGCTCGAGACCTGCGCGGCGCCGCCGATCCGCTCGGCCACCACGTAGAGCGGCCGCCGCTTCACCTCGGCGAAGATGCGCCCGACATATTCGCCCACGACACCGAGCGACATGAGCTGGATGCCGGAGAAGAACATGATCGACACGATCAGGCTCGGAAAGCCCGGGAGGTCCGTGCCGAACAGCAGCGTGCGGATCATGAAGAACACCGCGGTGGCGATCGACAGGATCGAGATCAGGAAGCCGATATAGGTCCAGATCCGCAGGGGCACCGTCGAGAAGGCCGCGATCCCGTCGAAGGCGAAGCGGAAAAGCGTCCGAAAGCTCCATTTCGAAGATCCGAACTGGCGCTCCTCCACCACGAAGGGCACGCCCGTCCCCTTGAAGCCGATCCAGGCATAGAGCCCCTTGGAGAAGCGGGCCTTCTCGCCCAGGGTCCGCAGCACCTCGACGCCCTTGCGGTCGATGAGCCGGAAGTCGCCGGCGCCCTCGGGCAGCGGGATCTCGCCGAAGCGGGCGAAGAGCTGGTAGAACAGATGGGCGAAGCCGCGCTTGACGCGGGTCTCGTCGGAGCGGTCCGTGCGCTGGCCGTAGACCATGAGGTAGCCCTCGCGCCAGCGTTCCACGAAGGTCTCGATCATCTCGGGCGGGTGCTGCAGGTCGGCGTCCATGATCACCACCGCGTCGCCCTGGGCGTGGTCGAGCCCCGCCGCGATGGCGATCTCCTTGCCGAAGTTGCGGCTGAAGGAGACGGCACCGATGCGGGGCTCGGCGCGGCTGACCGCCTTGATCCGATCCAGGGTATCGTCCCGGCTGCCGTCGTCGACGAAGATCACCTCCCAGACCGACGTGATCCGGTTCAGGATGGGGAGCAGGCGCTCGCACAGGGGCGCGATGTTCGCGCTCTCGTTGTGCACGGGGATGATGACGCTGAGCTGAGGCGACGCCACTGGAAAAACCTTCGATGACCGGGCTGCATCAAGAGCCGAGTTTGCGCTCTTGCTCAAGGCCCCCCGGGCATTTTTCGATACGGGCGGGCCGGCTGGATCGGTCTCCTATTGCCGCATGATCGTGCCGACCCCGAAAGTGGATCCATTTTCGGGACCGATGCTCTAGGGTGCGGCAACGCCGATTCTCAGGACGATCATGGGCTCCTCTCGTTCCGTCATCCTCTGCGCCGACGATTTCGGCCTCGCCGACGGGGTCAGCCGCGGCATCGTGGAACTGGCCGGGATGGGCCGCCTCTCGGCCACGGGCGCGATGACCAACATGCCCGGCTGGCGCCGGGCGGCCCCGGGCCTGAGGCCTCTGCGCGACCGGATCGCGGTCGGCCTGCACCTCAACCTCACGGCCGGATCGCCGCTGGGACCCATGCCGGGGCTTGCGCCCACGGGGACGTTCCCGTCCCTGAAGGACCTGCTGCCGAAAGCCTTGAAGCGACAGCTGCCCGCAGATGAGATCGCCGGGGAGATCGGCCGCCAGATCGACGCCTTCGAGGAGGTCTTCGGCGAGGCGCCCGCCTTCGTCGATGGCCACCAGCATGTCCATGTCCTGCCGGTGATCAGGCCGACCCTGATCCGGACCCTGACGGCGAGGGGCCATGCCGGACGCGTGTGGCTGCGCGATCCGGCCGACAAGGCGACGGCGATTCTGCGCCGCCCCATCGGGCGCGGCAAGGCGCTGACCGTCAAAGCCCTGGCGCGCGGCTTCGCCCGGAGCGCCCATGCGGCGGGATTCCGGACCAACAAGGGCTTCTCGGGCTTCGCCCCGCTCGATCTCTCGGTTCCGGCGCAACGCGTCTTCGAGGAGGCTTTCTCGCATCTCGGACGCCATCCGCTCGTCATGTGCCATCCGGGCTACGTGGATGACGAGCTGCGGGCCCTCGATCCGGCGCTGGAGAGCCGCGAGGCTGAGCTGGACTACCTGAAATCGGATGCTTTTTTCCAGCTGCTGGAACAGCGGGAATTGCAGCTTATAGGCTCAGTGGCCTGACAAACCCGCCCACCCCGTCATCACCGGCCTTGTGCCGGTGATCCCGATCCGAAAGGCGCTGAGCCCCGCCGTATCGGGATGGCCGGGACCAGCCCAGCCATGACGTCGAGGTTTGTTCACAACAGGCGGTCAAGCAAGAGGAATGGTCTCAACAAACGGGTCCTGAAATGGCTCGTTCCACGCCTCGAGCCGCCTGACCGGCTCAACGAACGAGCAGGGCGCTCGCGTAGAGGCCCAGGCCGAACACGACGTGGCCTGCGATGTTGAGAGCCCGGATCTGGTTCGCGTTGGGACGCTTCGAGGCCGCGACGCCGGCACCCATGCCGGGCTGAAGCAGGAACCAGCCCGCGCCGACCGTCACCAGGCCGACCACGAGGGCGGGCATGAGCGTCGGCCGCTGCGGCCAGTCGGAGGATGTGACGGCGAGCAGGACGGCGGCGAACAGGACCCCGACCGCATAATGGCCGATCCAGCCCAAGGCGCGCTCGTAGGCGAGGGGGCGGGCCGTCGCGATGTCGTCATGATAGACCGTGCCGCCTGCCAGGTGGCCGAACCAGCGGCCGACCAGGGCCCAGTTGGCGCCGGGCAGTCCGAAGGCGTGCTTCAGGAACAGCCCCCACAGGTCGAAAATCGCCGTTGCGCCAATGCCGATCAGCAGGGAGCGGTACAGGAACTCGGTCACGGTCATCTCTCCATGGGGTGACATGAAACGGGCCTCCGAAGAGGCCCGCTCGATGGTTCGCTCCCGCGATTACTTGGTCGCGTTCTCGAACATCTCCTCGACATGCTCCCAGTTCACGAGATTGTCGAGGAACGCCTTGAGATAATCGGGACGGCGGTTGCGGTAGTCGATGTAGTAGGAATGCTCCCACACGTCGCAGCCGAGGATCGGCTGGGCGCCGTGAACGAGCGGGTTCTCGCCGTTCGGGGTCTTCATGATGGCGATCTTGCCGTCCTTGACGGCGAGCCAGGCCCAGCCCGAGCCGAACTGGCCGACGCCGGCTTGGATGAAGTCCTCCTTCATCTTGTCGACCGAGCCCAGGTCCTCGACGATCTTCTTCTCGAGCTTGCCCGGGAGGGCGCCGCCGCCATTGGGCTTCATCCACAGCCAGAAATGGATGTGGTTGTAGTGCTGGCCGGCATTGTTGAAGAGGGCCTGGTTCTTGCCGTAGGAGCCTTTCACGACCTCCTCGACGCTCTTGCCTTCGAATTCCGTGCCCTTCAGCAGGTTGTTGCCGGTATTGACGTAAGCCGCATGATGCTTGTCGTGGTGAAACTCCAGGGTTTCCTTCGACATGTAGGGCTGCAGGGCATCATAGGCGTAAGGCAGTTCGGGCAGAGTGAACGACATCGGCGTCTCCTTTGGATTGAGCGACCCGGAACATCGAACCCGACAGTGGAGATCACTCCCGGGATTCGTTCGATGCCCCGCGTTGAACTGCGCATCGCCCGACGCGACCCGAAGGGCCGCGTCAGCGAAAAACCGGGGCCACATTTCCGCACGATGCGCCTGAGGCGTTAGTTAAAGCGCCATAGGCCCAAGAGCAACGGCCAAGCTCCGGACTTTTTTCTGCTCAAGCTTCCCAGCCGGTTGTCTTTTGCCTATAGAAGCATAGCTTTCGCTTGATTGTCCTGGCGCGTTGCGCGGACCCGTGGATCCCGTTTTCCACGCTCCGCCGCCCGCCAATCGATAGGAGGGAGCATCGGCCCCGCCTGACGAGTGGCCTCCACTGTCAGGTCAGATGCTCTCGGTTTGCGTATGATGGAGACGGCATGATCATCGCTCTTCTGGCCCTCGCTCTGGCGATGATCGTAGGTGGGCTTCTCACTGCGTTCTTCGGATGGGATATCGTTCTGGTCGAGCGCGGCTGGACGATGGTGATCGCCGGGAGCGTGATGGCGGCAAGCGGCGCGCTCCTGCTCGGGATCACGGCCGCCGTCTCGAAGCTGGCGAAGATCGAGGCCCGGCTGTCGCAGCTCCGCGGCGGCGTCGGCGAAGCGGCACTTCAGAGCGCGCCGAAGGGCTCGGGCGACCTTTCGCTGGCAACGCTCTCCGGCGGCCTCGTGGCCGGCGCGGCGACCGCCGAAGCCGATGAGGACAAGCGGCCCGACGAGGCCCAGCCCACCCTTCCACTTTTCGAGGAGGAGGGCGCCGGGGAGGAGGCCAAGGACGAGGTCAGGGTCGCGGCTTGGCCAGATGAGCCGCGGGCGACCGAGCCCGTCGTGCCGTTCCCGCCCCGGACGAGCCCGACGCCCGTGCCCATGCCCGACCGGGATGAGGACGAGCCCGACCTGAAGGTGCCCGACTTCCTCCTGGCGGACCGGGACCGCGACACGGACGAGGAACCGCGGGTCGTCGACGGCGCCGATCTGTATCAGCGCGACCTGAATCGGCGCGACCTGAATCAGCGCGACTTGGACGAGCGCGTCCTCGAACCGCGCGATCTCGACGAACCCGTGGAGCCGAAGGAGCCGGTCGCCGAACCCGTCGTCGCCGACGATGAGGCGGGGTCTGACCGGCAGCACGCCGAGGCGGCCGATGCCGCCCGGGAGGACGAGCCGGACGACGAGGCTGCCTCCGACGAGCCGCGTCCCCCCGTGGTCGTCGGAACCTATAATTCCGGCGACAACAAATACGTGATGTTCTCGGACGGCTCCATCGAGGCGCAGACCCCGAGCGGGGTGTTCCGCTTCAAGTCCCTCGACGAGCTGAAGGAGTTCATCGCCGCAGGCGGCGAGGGGAACTCGTCCTCCGCTACCTGAAGAGGGGAGACAGGGCGCGGAAATCGTCCGTGGCGGCCGCTTCCATCCATTCGAAGACCGCCATTTCGGTCGTCACCCAATGGCAGCCCGCGTGAAGCAGGCGCGCGCAGGCGGCCGCGACGCTGTGGGGCGAGCGGCTCGACACCGCATCCGCAACCACGAAGACATCCAGGCCCGTGCCTCGGAACTCCAGGGCGCTTTGCAGCACGCAGATATGGGCCTCGGTTCCGCAGACCACGAGCTGATTGCGGCCGCGGCCGCGCAGGTCTGCGACCCGCTCGGCGATCGGCGCGGTGCGGGCGGCGGAAAAGGTCGTCTTGGACAAGGTGGCCGCTTCAGGCGGCAGCGCCTCCTGGACCGGCGGCACGGTGGCGCCGAGGCCCTTGGGGTATTGCTCGGTCTCCGTAACGGGAACGTCGAGGCGCTTGGCCGCTTCCAGGAGGATGTTGACGTTGCGCAGGACGGTCTCGCCATCATGAATGGCCGGCATGAGCCGGGCCTGGAGATCGACGACGAGAAGGTGGGAGCGTTTCGCGTCGAGCAGCATGGGAGACCCTACATGTCGGGGTTGAATGTCGGATGGCTGGTCGGGATCGGCATCTGCATGGAGAAGCGCAGCCCTTCCTCGAGGAACTCCATGGAGACTTCGGCCTGAAGCTGCGCGGCCAGCACGCGCTGGAGCAGGCGCGTCCCGAAGCCCTGACGGGTGGGCTTGCCCACGCGCGGCCCGCCATGCTCCACCCATGTGAAGTGCAGCGTCGGGTGCTCCTCGTTATGGATTTCCCAACGCACGTCGACCTGCCCGCCGAAGGTCGACAGGGCGCCGTGCTTGGCGGCGTTCGTGGTCAGTTCGTGGATCGCCATGCCGATCGGCACCGCCGCCTCGGAGGGCAGTTCGAGATGCGGCCCCTCGATGGTGATGCGGTTGCGCGCCTCGTCCTCGTAGGGGCCGAGTTCCGTCTGGACGAGGTCTTCGAGGGCCGCCTTCTGCCACAGGTCCTCGGTCAGGAGATTGTGGGTGCGGGCGAGCGACACGATGCGGCCGACGAAACCCTGATAGAATTCGTCGATGCTCGAAGCCGTGCGCGCCGTGGAACCCACGATCGCCTGAACGGTCGCCAGCGTGTTCTTCACCCGGTGGTGGAGTTCGCGGATGAGAAGGTTCTGGCGGTTCTCCGCCTCCTTGTAGCGCGTGATGTCGATATTCACGCCGACCATGCGCAACGGAGCGCCTGTGTCGTCATAGAAGAAGAGCGCGATCGTATCGATGGTGCGGACCGTCCCGTCGGGACGCCGGATCCGATAGGCCAGGTTGATCTCGGGGTCATGGCGCGCGAGCGCCTCGCCGATGGCCTTGTTGGACGGCGCCAGGTCCTCCGGGAGAACCGCCTCCTCCCAGCTCGAGAAATCCTCCCCGAACGTGCCTTTCTCGAGGCCGAACAGGCGCTCCTGCTCCTCGGTCCACGTGACCTTGCCGGACGGGACGTCCCAGTCGAACACGCCGATTCCGGCAGCCCGCTGCGCCAGGGCCAGGCGTTCCTCGCTGACGCGCAGGGCCGCTTCGGTCAGCTTCAGGTCATGGATGTCGACGCTCGTGCCGACCCATCCCCTGAACTCTCCCGTGGCGGCGTTGTGCACGGGGGCGGCCCGGATGATGTGCCAGCGGAAATCGCCCTCCTTGGAGCGGTAGCGGACCTCCGTCGTATAGGGGGTCTCGTTCGCCATGACGGGCTTCAGCTCTTCGGTCATCCTCACCCAGTCGTCCGGGTGGATGGCCGCCGTCCAGCTGTGTCCCAGGGCGTCCTCGGGCGGCAGGCCCGAATAGGCGACCCACCGTTCGTTCGTGTAGGTGAGTTCGAGATTGGGCTTGACGATCCACACCAGCGCCGGGAGCGATTCCGCGATGAGCTTGAACCGCGCTTCGGTCTCGCGGAGCTTCGTCTCGGCCCGGACTTTCTCGATGGCCAGCCAGGTGCGTTCCGCCACGTCCTCCACGAGAGCGACCTCGTCGCTCGTCCAGTCGCGGGGCGTCGACGAATAGACGTAGAATTCGGCGATGAAGCGCCCGTTCTTGTGAATGGGCACGAGGAAGCCCGAACGCGCATTGATGGTGCTGTAGAAGGCCTGCAGGGCCGGTTCGCCGAGGCGGGGATCGCTTCTCACGTCGTTGATGACGGCCGGCTCCCCGTGCCGGAGAGCATCGATGATCGGGCCGGCATGCTGGTCGATCTTCTCGACCTTGCCCTCGTTGGTGATGAGCCCCCAGGACCACTCGCGTTCGACGATGATGACGCCGCGATCCTCGTAGACCTCGCCATAGCCTGCCGTGTCGACCTTCAGGAGCTTGCTCACGTTGCGCGACGCGATCTCCATGATCTCGTATTCGTCGTCGATGCTGCTGATCTGGTCGTTGAGCTTGAGGAGGAATTCCTGACGGCGCTGCGCCTGGTCCATTTCCTCCCGGAGCCTCTGCCGCTCCCGGATGTCCTGCAGAACGCCCACGAAGCGGACCGGCTTCGTGCCCTCGAAGACGATGCCGCCGCGCACATGGACGTGGCCGATGCTTCCATCCGCCTTCAGGATCCGGTGCTCGATGTTGAAATCCGTCCGGGTGCGGAGCGCGTAGGCGATCGCCTGATTGATGCGCTCGATGTCGGCCGGATGGAACATGGCCTGAAGGTCGGGATAGGTGAGCTTCGCCTCGGGCGGAAGCCCTAGATACAGCTTGAAGGCCGGTGTGCCGGTCACCTCGCCGGTTTCCAGGTCCCGCTCCCAGGCGCCGAGCCGGCCGATCTCAAGAGCCATCCTCAGCTTCATATTGCTCGACCGCAGCGCTTCCTCGGCCTGAGCCAGCCGGGTCTCAAGCTCCGCGACGCGTTGCCTGTCGCCCTCTCGCGGGGCAACGACGTCTTCAACGGTCAAACTGCCGCGCTCGGTCATCTGTCGGTACTTTCAAGGTCACTCTGCACGCTCTGCGGCCTGCCGCGCCGCTGTTCCCGCTGTGTTACGTTTTCACATAGCGCGTCGGATCAATTCTGGAACCCTTGAACGCATCGGATCGCGAACGCATAGGCGAGGGCGACTTCCTCGAGGCGGTCGAACCGGCCGGCCGCGCCCGCATGTCCCGCCTCCATGTTGAGCTTGAGCACGACCGGGCCCCCGCCGGTCATGGCGGACCTGAGCCGCGCGACCCATTTCGCAGGCTCCCAATAGGTGACCCGCGGGTCCGTAAGCCCGGCGAGAGCCAGGGTCGCCGGATAGGCCTGCGGCCTCACATTGTCGTAGGGCGAGTAGGACAGGATCGTCCGGAACGCGGCCTCGTCGGCGCCCGGGTTCCCCCATTCGGGCCATTCCGGCGGGGTGAGGGGCAGGTCGCTGTCGAGCATGGTGTTGAGAACGTCTACGAACGGCACCTCGGCGATGATCCCGGCGAACAGGTCCGGCGCCAAGTTGGCCACGGCCCCCATGAGCATGCCGCCCGCGCTGCCGCCATGGGCCACGATGCGCCCGCGGGACGTATAGCCGGCCTGGACGAGAGCCTCGCCGCAGGCGATGAAATCCGTGAACGTGTTCGGCTTCTTCTCGCGCTTGCCGTCCATGTACCAGCGCCAGCCCTTTTCCGTGCCGCCGCGGATATGCGCGATGGCATAGACGAAGCCGCGGTCGACCAGGGACAGGATCCCGGTGCGGAAACCTGCCGGCATGGACATGCCGTAGGAGCCGTATCCGTAGAGCAGGCACGGGGCGGAGCCGTCGAGCGCCACCCCGCGCCGGTGGACCAGCGAGACGGGAACCTGTTCGCCGTCGGGCGCCGTCGCGAACAGCCGTCGCGTCACGTAGTCGGCCGGGTTGTGCCCGCTCGGCACCTCCTGGCGCTTGCGCAGGACGCGCTCGCCGGTCCGCAGGTTGTAGTCGGTCACCTCGCTCGGCGTCGTCATCGACGAGTAATGGTAGCGGATGACGTCCGTGTCGAATTCGTAGCCGGCCGAGAAGCCCAGCGAATACGCCTCCTCGGCGAACGCGACGGAGTCCTCCCGGCCGGTGGCGAAGTCCCGCAGCACGATGCGCGGATTGGCGTTCTCCCGCTCCAGCCGCACCAGATAGCGGGCGAGCGCGACGACGGACAGGATCATCGTGCCGGGCCGGTATGGCACGAGATCGGTCCAGAAGGCACGTCCCGGCGTCGCGACCGGGGCCGTGACGATCTTGAAATCCTCTGACCCGTCCGCATTGGTGAGGATGATCAGGCGGTCGCCGTGATGCTCGACGTCGTACTTCAACTGCGGCGTGCGCGGCTCGACGAGCCGGGGCGAGGCCGAGGCATCAGCCCGGTCGAGCAGCCAGACCTCCGAGGTCTCATGGTCGCTCGCCTCGATCAGCACGAAGGCGTTCGACTGGGTGACGCCGAGCTTCACGAAGAAGCCCGGGTCCTTCTCCTCGTAGACCACCTGATCCTGCTCGGACCCAGTACCGAGACGATGGCGCTTGACCCGCACGGGGCGGTGGTTCTCGTCGAGTTCGACGTAGTAGAAGCCGGACGAATCGTTGAGCCAAACGGCGCCCCCGGAGGTCTGGAGCACCGCGTCCGGGAGGTCCACGCCGCTCGCGAGGTCGCGCACGCGGATCGTGAAATACTCCGAGCCCTTGAGATCCGCCCCCCAGGCCATCAGCCGGTGGTCAGGCGAGTGATCCGCCCCGCCCAGGTCGAAGAAGGGATGGCCTTCCGCCTCCCTGTCGCCGTCGAGCATGATCGTCTCGGGGCCGCCCTCGCGGGGCTGCCGGCAGACGAGGGGGTGCTGTCCGCCCTCCCGGAAGCGGGTGAAATAGGCGAAGGGCCCGTCCGGCTCGGGAACGGTTGAATCATCCTCCTTGATGCGCCCGCGCATCTCGGCCACGAGCCGGGCCTGGAATTCCTCCGTTCCGGCAAAAACCTCCGCCGCGTAGGCGTTTTCCTGTTCCAGGACGGCTCGGATGGAAGCATCCAGGGTAGCGGGGTCCTTGAGCACGTCCCGCCAGTTGTCCGCCTTCAGCCACGCGTAATCGTCATGGACCCGGATTCCGTGCAGGTCGACGACGTGCGGCCGCGCCGGGACCGACGGCGCCGCAGGCAAGGGACGAGTGGCAAGGCGTTCGATGTTCATGAAAGTGTCCGGGCAAATCATCAAGAGGCGGGATTATGCACAGATAACGATAATTTCCCATGCTGGGTCCCGTTTGCGCCCGTGGGCGTAAGCTCCGTGCAAAGACAAGCGCCTTTCTAGTTACTTCTTCAGATCGGAACGATGAAAATTCTGTGACGAAAGCCTTAAACTGCCGCCAAAGGCATTAACTGTTCAGCGTAGGTTTATTGCATAGTGAAAGTTGATACGAAGTTTTCCAAAGTTTTCCTTTTGCACATCTTGCAATGGGGCTGGATTTGACATACTTGGACGAGCGAGCACGATTTCTGTGCAAGTACGGTGCGGCTCAAGGAAGAAGCAAGCATAGCTTCAGACAAGAATGCTCAATTGTAGGCTGAAATGCTTTTTTGAGTCATTCCAAAGAGCCGGAAAGGAAGAAAATCAAAATGAGCGACAACATCGCTGCTTCGAACTACATTGAGTTGGCTGCAGATATCGTTTCGGCCTATGTGAGCAATAACTCTGTTCCTTCGGGCGATCTGCCGACGCTGATCAACGACGTTCATTCGGCTCTTCTGCGTGTCGGGGGCGGCACCGTGGAAGCGCCCGTCGAGGCTCCGAAGCCGGCCATCCCGGTGAAGAAGTCCGTGACGCCGGATTACATCGTCTGCCTTGAGGACGGTAAGAAGTTCAAGTCGCTGAAGCGCCATCTGCGCACGCAGTACAACATGACGCCCGAGCAGTACCGCGAGAAGTGGGCCCTGCCTGTCGATTACCCGATGGTGGCTCCCAACTACGCGAAGGCCCGCTCGGAACTCGCCAAGGAGATGGGCCTCGGCCAGCAGCGCCGGAAGCGCCGCTCCTCGCGCAGCAGCAGCTAAGCCGGACCGCGTCCGCGCTGACATTAGCCGCCCCGAGGGGCGGCTTTTTGCTTTTTGAAGCCGGCCGGATCCGTCGCGCGCGCCCTTTCGGGCGCGAATCGGCTGCGGTAGGCCGCCGGGCTCGTGCCGAGCCGCGTCCTGAAGTGGTGGCGCAGGGTCGCGGCGGATCCGAACCCCGTCGCGCCCGCGATGTCCTCGATGGACCAGCCCGTGGATTCGAGCAGTTCCCGGGCGCGGGCCAGGCGCTCCGCCAGCAGCCATTCCCCCGGCGGCAGGCCGGTCGCTGCCTTGAAGCGCCGAAGGAAGGTGCGCACGCTCATCCCGGCCTCGGCCGCGAGCCGCGCGACCGGCTGCTCCTCGCCGAGCCGCGCCCGCATGCGGTCGAACAGGGGGGCGAACCGCAGACCCTCGCGGGCCGGCGGCACGGGACGCTCGATGAACTGCGCCTGTCCGCCTTCGCGATGGGGCGGCACCACGAGGCGCCGGGCGAGCCGGTTGGCGATCTCGGGCCCGAAATCGGTTCGCACCACATGCAGGCACAGATCGATTCCCGCCGCACTGCCCGCCGAGGTCAGCACCCGGCCTTCGTCCACGTAGAGAACATCCGGCTCGACGATGACGTCCGGGTAGAGCCGCGAGAGGTTCTCGACGTGGTGCCAGTGGGTCGTCGCGCGCCGGCCCGACAGCAGCCCCGTCGCAGCAAGAGCGAAGACACCGGAGCAGATGGACATGAGGCGTGCGCCTCTTTCGTGAGCCAGCCTCAGGGCGTCCACGAGTGCCGGTGGAACGGGCTCCGCATGGGCGCCCCGCCAGCCGGGAATCACGATGGTGTCGGCCTCCTCGAGCAATTCGAGCCCGCCATCCGCCGTGATCTGAAAGCCCCCGACAGCCCGCAGCGGTCCGGGCTCGATGGCGCAGACCGCGAAGCGATACCAGTCCGGGCCCATTTCCGGTCTCGGCAGGCCGAAGATCTCGACGGCAATGCCGAATTCGAATGTGCTCAGCCGGTCATAGGCGAGGGCGACGACGAAGCGGTTTGGCATGATGTTTACGTCTGTTGGCAGTGGCGCCACTTCTCACCATGACGGTTTCGCGGAACTCTGGCGATGGCTTTTCCACAGGAGGTTGCCATGCCAACGAGCCCCGTCGCGGCCATTCCGGCCGCCGCTCCGCCACGGGCGGCGGAGCATTTCGCCAGTCGTCTCGCGTTCGAAACGGATTGTTCCGACGTGCACGAATCCCTGTCGGCCGGAAGTGAGGACTTCGTGCTCCTCGACGTGCGCGGGCCCGGCGCCTACGCGCGCGGCCACGTGCCGGGGGCGCTCCATTGTCCTCATCGCGAGATGTCGGCGGAGCGCATGGCCGCTTGGCCCGAAACCACGCTCTTCGTGGTCTATTGCGCCGGTCCGCACTGCAACGGCGCCGACCGGGCGGCTCTGAAGCTGTCCCGGCTCGGGCGCCCCGTCAAACTGATGCTCGGCGGGATGACCGGTTGGGCCGACGAAGGATTTGCCTTCGCTCAGGGGACGGAGCCCGGGTCTCTGGCGATGAGTCCCGCAGCCTGACGCAGGCAGGGTCCTCGGCCGTCCAGGCCGAGGACCCTTTTGCGGCGTTCGTGCGGTTGGCGGACCGGCCGTCCGAGTTATCCTCAGTCTTATCAACAGGTTTGAATCTTCGTTGACAACTAGGAATATGCCCCCACTATCAGGGCTGGAGGGAGAGAGCCCCTCCTTAATTTGTTTATAGGAACAAAACATGAACATTGACGATCGCAATGAAGTTCATGAAACGATTGCAGAGCAAGGGATTCCTGCCTCCAACAGCACCCGTTCCGGGAGGCGCTCACGCAAGCAGGCCCGCCGGGACAGGACGGTCGGTGGACAACCTACAGGCGAAATTCTGTCCAGGGAGGCTTGGCGGCTTCTGACGGCGCTCGCCCAGCCGGAGACCTGGGCCATGGTCGACCCGACGGATTCGGCGAAGGTTCTTGTCCACAGGAGGCGCTCGGGGATCTCCGTGGGGGCAGGGAGCTTCGCCGCCACGACCGCCGAGGCTCTCGTGCGTCACGATCTCGCCCGCTGGGAGCCGTCGGCGTCCGGACGCAGGGCCCTGGCGCGGACCGCAGCCGGTGAGGCCTACCTGCGCCGCGTGAGCGCGCCGGATGCCGAAATGGGCTTCCTTCACCAGCATCACGAAACGGAACTCGCCACCGTCGCGACCGACGCGGGACCGGCGCGGGTGAGGGTCGATTCCGAGGAAAGTCCGCTCGACTGGCTGCGCCGCCGCAAGGGCCGCAACGGCGAGCCGCTGATCGACGAGGCGTCCTATCAGGCGGGCGAGCGCCTGCGGACCGACATCATGCTGGCGGGGCTTCTGCCGGGCGTGACGGCACGCTTCGACGGCATGCCGAAGAGCGCCGGCCCGGTCTCGCCGGGCGAGGCCACGGACCGGATGGTCGCGGCGCGCCAGCGGCTGCGGAACGCCTTCGATGCGCTCGGGGGCGACTTCAGCGACCTGCTGCTCGACCTGTGCGGCTTCCTGAAAGGCCTGGAGCAGATCGAGCGCGAGCGCCAGTGGCCGGCGCGCTCCGCCAAGGTCGTCGTGCGCTTCGCCCTCGCGCGGCTCGCGGAGCATTACGGGATCGAGGCCTCCGCCCGTGGTCCCGCCGCGTCGCGGGGCATCCGGGCCTGGCAGGCGGTGGTGATCGACGGCGGACGGCTCTAAGGGAGTCCGGTCAGGCTCCCGTCACGGCCCCAGCCCCGTCCCGTATCTGTCCCACCAGGGCCACCCTCCGCCCGTGCTGACGCCCACGGCATGTCATGCCACCCATCACGTCATGGCCGGGCTTGTCCCGGCCATCCCGATCATGTGAAGCGCTGTGCCTTACGGATCGGGATCACCGGCCCAAGGCCGGTGATGACGTGCGGGTGAGGATGAGAGGGTGAGCTCGAGC